>NYYG01000016.1 GCA_002686685.1 SAR116 cluster bacterium
CAAATAACCCAATTGGGATTGATGCAACAGGTCCTCAGGACACAATCTCATTTCACCCTTATTATACCATCAAAGACATGGTCGGGATTGCGGTCTTCCTTTTGCTACTAGCGACGGCTGTGTTCTTTTTCCCAAATGCAATGGGCCATCCGGACAACTACATTCCGGCCAATCCGATGCAGACACCCGCGCATATTGTGCCGGAATGGTACTTCCTACCGTTCTATGCCATTTTACGAGCGGTGCCTGACAAGCTTGGCGGCGTTCTGCTGATGTTCAGCGCCATTTTTGTGCTGTTCATCCTGCCATGGCTGGATCGCTCGCCGGTGCGTTCGGCGCGCTTCCGCCCGGTGTTTCGCCTATTCTTCTGGCTGCTCTTCATCGATTGTATCGCGCTTGGCTATCTGGGTGGCATGCCGGCAGAGGGCATCTATGTCGTGCTGTCACGGATTGCCACTGCCTGGTACTTCCTGCACTTCCTCGCCATTCTGCCGCTGCTGAGTATCTTTGAGACGACGCGGCCGCTACCCAAATCGATATCCGAACCGGTGCTGGCGACAGCGAAGGGAGTCGCATGATGCGTAAATTTCTGATTGCATCGGCCACTGCCTTGGTGGCTGCCCTCGGGCTGGCGTCGCCGTCAATGGCGGCAGGCGGCGGCGACGTGGTGCTGCAGAAGGGCGAGTGGAGCTTCTCCGGTCCCTTTGGTCACTTCGACAAGGGTGCCATGCAGCGGGGCTTTCAGGTCTATCGCGAAGTATGTGCCGGCTGTCACGGGGTTGAGTATCTTGCATTCCGCAACCTTGCCGATCTTGGCTATAACGAAGCCGAGATCAAAGCAATTGCGCTGGAATATGAGGTGATGGATGGACCGGATGAAGATGGCGAGATGTTCATGCGTCCGGCGCGTCCGGCTGATCTGATCCCCAGCCCTTACCGTAATGACAATGAGGCACGCGCCAACAATAACGGGGCATTGCCGCCAGACCTGTCGCTGATTGCAAAGGCCCGCGCGAATGGTCCGGACTATCTCTACAGCCTGTTGATCGGGTATGAGGATGCGCCGGCTGATGTCGAGGTGCCCGATGGCATGTATTACAATAATGCCTATGCAGGCCATCTGATTGCCATGCCGCAGCCGATTTACGGTGACGATGTCGAATATTCCGACGGATCACCGACAACGCCCGAAGGGTTGGCCGCTGACCTGACCCATTTCCTGATGTGGGCAGCCGAGCCAAAGATGGAAATCCGTAAACGGATCGGCGTTGCCGCAGTATTTTTCCTGTCGATCTTTGTAATCTTCTCATACATCGCCAAGCGGCGTGTCTGGGCGGAGCTGCATTGACCTGACATCAGGCTGATCTCATCTGAATCACAACCCCCGGCCCGCCGCCGGGGGTTTTTTCTTCAGCGTGGCAAATGCTGTGACAGCCGCCGGGATTCCGGCGTCGAGCATCAGCTTTGTTTGTCGGCGTCCATCTCGTTAAGCAGCGTGTTTGTCAGGCAAACCGCGACGATAATNAGGATNCCGCCAANCGNCAGCCAGTCAAGAAACTCGTCAAAGACAACGATCCCNATCAGCGCGCCNCTGNCGATTTCGNGATAGCTTGCCGGGGNANGCTTTGCCGCCGGGGCCAGCTGGGNCGCCCGGATCATGGCAAGTGACGAGATCATACCAATGGCGGCAGCTATGACCGGTGGCCCGCATATGGTGCCAAGATCGACCGCCAGCGGCAGGCCCGGNCCGCCAGCCAGCATATGAAGCCCGATAAAGATCAGGAAAATGGTCACACTGGCAACGGCGCCGTCCTGGCAAACAAGCTGAAAGGCTGACTGGTCACCTCCCAATTTGCGGGTGACAACGATATATAGACCGCCGAGGGCACCAGACAGCAATGGCAGCAGGCGCAGGCCAAGGCTGCCATCCGAGACTTCAGGCCGGACCACCATCATCACGCCTGCTGTAGCGATCATGACAAGGATGATATGGCGCAGCAGGATCCGTTCCCGCAGCAGCCACCAGCCAAAGCCGATACAGAACAAACCCTGCAGGGTATAGAGGGTGACGGCCGTCGCCAGCGGCACGTGGCGCAGGCTGAAGAAAAATGTGCCAAGCGCACAGGTCAATGTCAGCGAGCGCAGAAGGTGCAACCCTGTCATGCCGGCAAAGGGATTGCGCCATGCCGGATGGTGACTGACAGCAAGCCCGCCCATGCCGATGGCCATCTGTGCAAGGAAATAGATTGCGATCGCCAGAAGGGCGGGCACGGATTCATTCTGTGCCTTCAGAAAACTGTCCTTGACCGGAAAGGTGATCGCCGCAACCGCCATAAAGGCGATGCCAAGACGGTGCATTGATCGGCTGTCAGCAGGCGTCACCATACCCTCATGATAGAGGGATTAAGAAACACTGGTGAACGGTTTCAGTTTTGTGGCTGCCAAGCCGGTGCCGAACCTCAGGCGCTTACCCGGTCGAGAAACCCGATCGTCCGGTCCCATGCCAGAGCAGCCGCTGCCGCATCGAATTGCCCGCGCGCATCACAGTTGAATCCATGGTCGGCGTCATAGATGTGCGTTTCCACTGCGGGTGCGGCATCGGCCTGCGCCTTGATAAAGGCGTTGACGCCTTCCATGGGAATGCCGGCATCCTTGCTCCCGAAATGCGTCATCACCGGGCAATGCGAGACTAGACCGGCCTTTGATGGCAGTTCGCCGCCGTAATAGGATACGGCGCCGGCCAGCCCGCCAAGGCAGGTGGCGGCCCGCCATGCAAGTGAACCGCCCCAGCAGAAACCGACGATGGAGACCGGCCCCGCAGATCTGGCGAGGTCAATGGCCGCCGACACATCAATGATCGTATCCGCATCAACCGCATTCTTCAGGTCAATGCCGCGGGTCTTGCCATCCGCGTCATAGTCCAGCTCAATCCCGGGTTCAGCCCGGTCAAACAAGGCCGGCGCAACGGCATAATATCCGGCTTCGGCAAACCGCCGTGGCAGATCACGGATATGGGTATTCAGCCCGAAAATTTCCTGCAGAACAACGACCCCGCCCTTTGCAGTTGCCGGGTCGCCGGCAACACAGGCCGCAAGTTCGATGCCGTCCTCGGCTGTCAGTTTGATCATCTCAGACATGGTAATTTCCTGTGGGCAATGCGTTGTGGTCAGTATCTGCCAGCCGGTTGTGGTACCCGCCGACTATACGTTGAAACGGAAATGGAAGACGTCCCCGTCAACAACCTTATAGTCAGCGCCCTCGATCCGCAATTTGCCAGCATCGCGGGCACCGCTTTCACCCTTGCAGGCGATATAGTCGTCAAAGGAAATGGTTTCTGCGCGGATAAAGCCGCGCTGGAAATCGGTATGGATAGCACCGGCCGCCTCTGGCGCGCTGGACCCGGCAGCCACCGTCCATGCGCGCGCCTCCTTGGGGCCTGCGGTAAAGAATGTCAGCAGGTCCAGCAATCCGTATCCGGCCCGGATCAGGCGCGCCAGCCCGGCCTCGTCAAGGCCCAGCTCTGCCAGAAACTCGGCTTTGTCATCTGCGTCCAGCTGTGTGATCTCTGCTTCGATGGCGGCTGACACAACCACATGCGCCGCGCCGTCTTTTTCGGCATAGGCGGCGACGGCCTGACTATGGTCATTGCCGGTGGCAGCGTCGCTCTCGGCGACATTGCAGACATACAGTACCGGCTTTGCCGACAATAGCTGCATCTGCGGCAGACGGCGGGTTTCATCGTCGCTCAGCCCGGCGACGCGGCGCGCTGGCACGCCGTCAGACAGCCCGGCAAACAGCTTTTCCATCATCGCCAGATCGCGTTTGGCATCGGCATCACCACCACGGGTCTTCTTCACCAGGGCGGCCATGCGCCGTTCCAGCGAGTCGATGTCGGCCAGCATCAGTTCCGTCTCTACCGTTGCGGCATCGCGCAGCGGGTCAACCGACCCGTCGACATGCGTGATCTCACTATCATCAAAGCAGCGCAGCACATGGGCGATCGCATCCACCTCGCGGATATTTGCGAGGAACTGGTTGCCAAGCCCTTCACCCTTGGACGCACCGCGCACAAGGCCTGCAATATCCACAAATTCCAGCTGTGTCGGAATCACGGTTGCGGAACCGGCCAAACTGGCCAGCGCATCAAGCCGTGGGTCTGGCACCGCAACGCGCCCGGTATTTGGCTCGATCGTGCAGAAGGGATAGTTGGCTGCCTCGGCCGCGGCCGTTTCGGTCAGCGCATTGAAAAGGGTTGATTTGCCAACATTGGGAAGGCCGACAATACCGCAGTTAAATCCCATCCTGTTCCTCCGTCCGCTTTCCTTTGGCAGATTCTGATGTGCCCGATTGCGCGTCTTTTTCGCCTTCGCGCTTTGGTGCCGGTGCCAGATAGGCAACACGGCTCATGAAACCGGCATCATCCAGTCCAACAAGCCGGTCCGCCTCGCTGGCAATGGCAGCCAGAAGGTCGGGTACCCACCCATTGCGCTCGTCGGCGGTAAAATCCATCAATACCCATTTGCGGATATCGATCGGTGATCCGGGAAATAGCTGTTCCGGGCGGCCCACCCCGATGCGGATGCGCCAGTAGTCGGTGCCGATATGACGGTCAATATCGCGAATGCCATTATGCCCGCCATGGCCGCCACCCCGCTTGACCCGCACCTTGCCGGCGGCAAGATCAATCTCGTCATAGAACACAAACACACGTTCAGACGGTATTTTGTAGAACCGGGCAATGTCGCCAACCGGCCCGCCGGATTTATTCATGAAGGATTGCGGTTTCACCAGCAGGACTTTTGCCTGCCCCAGCCGGCCTTCGGCACAAGCCGCACCTGATCTGGATTTCCACGCAGAAAAGCCGTGGCGCCCGGCGATTTCGTCGAGCGCCATGAAACCGGCATTATGCCGGTTGTCAGCATAGTCTGTGCCTGGATTGCCAAGCCCCGCAAACAGCAGCATGACGGTTCCAATCCGGAACAGGGTGTCAGCCGGGGACGCGCCCCGGCCAAACCGTTCCGATTACTCCCCGGACTCCTCGGCATCGGCCTCTTCGCCGTCTGCCGCATCCTCGTCATCCTCGTTCTTCACACCACCGCCTGGCGATGCCAGTGTCGCAACGGTAAAGTCACGGTCGGTAATGGTCGGGCTCACACCCTCGGGAAGGGGAATGGCGCTGATATGGATGGAGTCACCAATCTTCACACCGTCGAGATCAATGGTGATCTTTTCCGGAATGGCGGTTGCCGGGCAGTTCAGCTCGACCTCATAGCGGACAACGTTCAGAACGCCGCCAATCTTGATGCCGGGGCACTTGTCCTCATTGATGAATTCTACCGGTACAGCAACAGCGACAGTGGCGCTTTGCGAGACCCGCAGGAAATCCAGATGCATCACGACGTCGCTGACGGGATGGAACTGAATGTCGCGTGTCAGCACGGTTGACTTGGTGCCGGCAACATCGATTTCCAGCAGCCGGCCGAAGATGCCGGGCTGATGCACGATCTTGGTAATTTCGCGGGCTTGCATGGTGATGCCCACCGGATCTTTCTTGTCGCCGTAGATTACGGCAGGGACGAGGCCTGCGCGGCGTGCCGCACGGGCGGACCCCTTACCGACCCGTTCGCGCTCGGAAGCGCTGATGGTTGTCATGTCAGACATTGTCATTCTCCTTGAAATACAATGTGCCATGCCTCCAGGGGTGCATGGCGGGCCGAGTAATAGGCCCATCACGCCGAAAACTCAAGGAAAAAGGGGGGTCAGCTGCCTGGATTCTGAGGACTAGAAAAGCGTCGAGACCGAGCGTTCCTCATTGATCCGCCGGATCGCCTCGCCAAGCAGCGGGGCAATGGACAGATGGCGGATATTGCGGGCGACCCGCACCGCCTCTGTGGCCGGAATGGAATCGGTGGTCACCAGCGAATTCAGCGGCGATGACGCCACCCGACTGACAGCGCCGCCGGACAATACGCCGTGTGTGACATAGGCGTCGACGCTGATCGCGCCAGCCTCGATCAGCGCCGCGGCGGCGTTACACAACGTGCCGCCCGAATCGACAATATCATCGACCATGATGCAGTGCCGGCCATCAACATCACCAATGATGTTCATCACTTCCGAGACACCGGCTTTTGGACGCCGCTTGTCGATGATCGCCAGGTCAGCATCAAGGCGGCTTGCCAGTGAACGCGCCCGCACAACGCCGCCCACATCGGGCGAGACGATCATCAGATTGCCATTCTGGTAACGCGATTTGATGTCTTCAATGAAAACAGGCGCGGCAAACAGATTATCCGTGGGGATATCGAAGAAGCCCTGAATCTGGCCAGCATGAAGATCAATGGTCAGCACCCTGTCGGCACCTGCCGAGGTGATCAGGTTGGCCAGCAGCTTCGCTGAAATCGGTGTGCGCGGCCCAGATTTACGGTCCTGACGGGCATAGCCGTAATAGGGCAGCACGGCTGTGACCCGGCGTGCCGAACCGCGGCGCAATGCGTCCAGTGCGACAAGCAGTTCCATGACATTGTCATTGGCCGGAAAACAGGTGGACTGGACCACGAATACATCTTCGCCGCGGACATTTTCGCCAATCTCGACGAAGACTTCCATATCTGCAAAACGGCGGACGTCGGCTTTGGTCAGCGGGACATCCAGATAGGCCGCGATAGCTTCTGCCAGGGGCCTGTTACTGTTGCATGCGAGGATTTTCATCTAGAACCCGGTGACCATCGGTACCGCCGCGAGAGCACTTCTGACAGAGTGATAGCAACCAGCCCTGACACGGGCAAGGCACTTGGCGCGGCTTTATGACAATTTTGTTAAATTTCTACTCAGCCCATAAAGCAGCTTGCAAGAAGCCCAACGAAAAGAAGTCCAAGAAAAATATAGAGATGCGGCATGGCTGTTATCTATGTCCTGAGCTGACAGTTGATTGTGCTGACCCGCGCCTGATCATTGAAATCTGGCGTCCCGAATCGGGCTGATGGTCATGTGTGGCGCGCCGGTGCGAGAAAAAGGGCAGAGAATCGGCATCCGGGCCACCGGCAAGGTCGGCATTGCCATAGGTGTCGACGCCGCAGTCATGAATGGCACGGACGTTACAGGCCTGTAATTGATGGCGCACCAGCGCGGGNAGATCGAANCGGAAATGATTGGCCCCGTCGGCTGTAAAGCAGCTTGCCGCCTGATCCTGCAGCGCCGCCGGCATCAGCGCCAGTGCCTCTTCCCGCATCTCGGNACCAACCTGGTAGCTTGGCTGCCGGATGGTCGGGCCGATCATGGCGATGATGTCACCGGCATGGGCATCACGCATGGCATTCACCGTNGCCGCGACAATGCCTGACACCGCGCCGCGCCAGCCTGCGTGGCAGGCACCGATGACGGCGCCGGCGGTATCGGTGAGAAGCAACGGCAGGCAATCTGCCGTCAGGATGGTCAGCGCCAGATCATCACGGGTTGTGACCATGCCGTCGGCCCGCGGCATGGCATCACGATCCGCAGGTGCGGGCGTATCTGTATGCAGACAGTCCGCTCCATGTACCTGATAGACAGCGGCAAGCTGTTCTGGTGCCAGCGCCAGCGCGCCTGCGGCAGCGGCGCGGTTGCGGCTGACCAGCACATGGTCGTCATCCGATCCAAACCCGCAATTCAGGCTTTCATATATGCCGCTGCTATGTCCGCCTGCGGCCGAGAAAAACCCGTGCGGGGCAATCGCACCGGTGGCGGGGTGATGCAGAAATCGGGGCGGGCCGCCGGCAATCTCAAAGCCGTTTTGCGTCTGCGATGTCATGGGCTGTCTTGCTCAAATCCGGGGGGTGTCCCGTCNCCCNGNGGGACCAGCAATGCCACTTTGAANACCGCGCCCATCTGCTCGGGGCTGGTCAGCCGGTCAATGGCGGCCANCAATGCGCGGCGCGTTTCAGGCGCGGCCATTTTGCCGGCCTGTTCAGCGCGCGCTGCCAGCCCGATCCGCATCAGGAACTGGCCTTGTGGAACGGGCGGGACCAGGCGTGCCCCGGCCGCGGATGCGGCTTTTTCAAGGGCGGNAAAATCCACCCAGTGCGACAGGTCAGACTGTCCCGGCGCGTGAAAGATATCAACCGGCTTGTGGTCTGCCACCGCCTGCAGGCTGTCACCGGGATTNCCGTCGCGTCCATAATCGATGATCAGCATTGCACCGCCATGTTGCGCCACCTGACGCGCCAGCGCGGCGATCACCAGATCGGCCTGCGGGCAGTGTTCAAGGACCGCACCATCTGCAGATGGACCACATCCCTTTTCCATACCATTCAGGGCAACATCTTCTGGCACCGACGGGCCGATGGTAAAGCCCAGCCGCCCGTCAAGGATGCCAACCTGGCGTTGGTGCCACTGGCCGTCATGACGTATGAGCTGGGCCACGGGCAAGGCGTCAAAAAACTCGTTCGCAATCCCAAAGACGGGTCCGTCAGTGGCGGCCAGAAGGTCCGTTATGTCATCATGCCAGCTGGCGGCTGTCCTGATCCTGTCAGTCTGGACGGTGCTGGCCTGCAGGCGCCGCAATGCGTGGCCGGTTTCAAGGAAATGGAGTGGCAGGCTGGTCATCGCCGGCATCAGTTGNGACCAGACATGCCGCATGTCGCGCATCAGCGTTCCCCGTCCGGGGCCAAGTTCGATGATCGCCGCATCTTCCGGGGATCCAGCAAGGTCATAGATATGCGCCAGATACAGGCCGCACATTTCNCCGAACAGCCCGGATATCTCTGGTGCAGTGATGAAATCNCCAGCGGTGCCAAACGGNTCGGCCTGCTGGTAATAGCCGCCCTGCGGNTCAGCAAGGCAGGCGGCCATGAATGTATCCACACCGATAGGGCCATCCTCTTGGATGCGGCGCATCAGCCGGTCAGCAAGGGCCGTTGGAACGCCGGCCGTCATCCCGGCAGGCCCCGGGTCTGGCGCCGCCGCATCAGGATATAAACCCCGCCAGCGATCATCGGCAGGCATAACAGCTGTCCCATGGTGACAAGCCCCAATAGCGTGCCAAGATGGGGGTCAGGTTCGCGTACATATTCGATCAGGAACCNGGCGCTGCCATAGCCGATCAGCAGCACAGATGAAAGACGGCCGGTGATGGCCAGCCAGCCCCGTCGATAGCCAAACAGCATGAGGCCGCCCAGAACAAGGCCTTCCAGCCCGGCTTCATAGAGCTGGCTTGGATGGCGTGGCAGGCCGTCACTTCCCGGAAAGACCATGCCCCAGGGCAGGTCTGTTACGCGGCCGTAAAGCTCGGCATTGATGAAATTCGANAGCCGCCCAAGGAAAAGGCCGATCGGCACGACCATNGCCACCCGGTCGCTGACGGTGAAAATNGACATACCGCGACGNGCCGAAAACAGCCACATCGCAAGGATCACGCCGGCAAGACCACCATGAAAGGCCATGCCGCCTTGCCATATCTTCAGAATCTCCAGCGGGTTGGCCAGGTAATAACCGGGTTGGTAGAACAGCACAAATCCCATACGCCCCCCCAGGATCACGCCCAGCAGCACATGGTTCAAAAGACTTTCAATGCCTGCCACATCAATAGGGCCGGCACGTTGCGCCTCGCGCCGTAAAATCCAGTAACCGCCCACCAGCCCGACAATATAGGCAAGCGCATACCAGCGAATACCAAACCCGCCAAAGCTGATCAGAAAAGGATCAAATTCCGGGAGAATGATTCCTGTTGTCATTCGCCTTTTCAGCTCCTGCTGTGGTCTCTNCCGGACGGATCATGCCGGGACACGGCGCGCCAAANCTGTTGCGCGCGGCGGTACAATATCGCAAAGCGCAGNCCAGTGGTATTGGAAAGCGCCCCGTATTACCCTAGATATAGAAGGCCGGCGACAGCCAGAGGCAGTTTTATTTCAGCAGCGCATCAACCTTGGGGGGTGCGTGACCAGGGGAGACAGCGATGCGCGCGCGTCCGGGATTCATTTCTGATCTTGCACAGGTGGCCAACGGGGCGGCATCTGCATTTGGCAGTATGCGCGAGGAAATTGAAAACATCGTTTCCGCACGAACAGAGCGCGCCCTGAATGCGCGCGGTCTTGTGACGCGTGAGGAGTTTGACGCCCTGCGAACACGGCATGAAGCATTGGCGGCCCGCCTTGCCGCCATAGAAGCGGATCGGGCGGCAGCGCAGCCAGAGCAGCCAGCTGCCAAATCGCGCGCAGCAGCCAAACCACGCGCGAAAGTGAAAAAGGCGGCGGGCAAATCTGCTGCCGGTACACGCCGCAAAAGCTGACCCTTACGCCATCCTCAATCAAGGTGATTATGGCGATTCTCGCCCCGTATCCGCCTTGCGGGGACCTGTGCCGCCCGCTTGCTGCGCGCCTGCGCAAAATAAGCGTGGCTTCAGGGTCAGGCAGATGCCGCGGCAAAGCACTTGAATTCCGGCGATTCTGACGAGTTATCCACAAGTACCTGTGGGTGTGGGCCTCCAAGACCACAAAATATTGTGTTGAATGCCATGTCGCCATGCGGCATGTTGGGCATATCACATCATCGCGGATGCCCTTTTTATGGCCACCAGCACAACATCGACTGATCTGACTTTTGCGCATCCGATCGAACTGGTGACGCAGTTTGTTGTGCGCCAGGACTGGTTTTTGAAGCAACAGCGACGCGATGCCATCATTGCCGAGATTCCCGGCCGGTGGAGCCATTATCAACTGGCGGTGTCCTGGCAGGATGATGAAGAGACGATGCAGGTGATCTGCCGCATCGACGTGCAGGCGGATGGCAGCATGATTGGCGAGCTTGCCATGCTGGCGGCCCTTCTCAATCAGCATCTTTTTATCGGTCATCTGGCGCTTGATATGGCGACGTGCGAGCTGGAACTGCGCCATACGCTGGCGTTGCGCGGTGCCGGCGGGGCCACGCCTGAGCAGATAGAGGATGTTGTCGATATCATGCTTGGCGAATGCGAGCAGGTGTATCCGGCGATTTATCAGGTCGTCCATGGCACCCTGTCTGCCGATGACGCCACCGCCGCTGTCACAATGATCACCAAAGGAGAGGCATAGCGCCGCCTGCTGTGCCAGTTGCCCGGATGACCCCACTGATTACGCTTATAGGCTGCGGCAAGATGGGCAGCGCAATGCTGCGTGGCTGGCTGGCCGACACATCTCTTGCCGCTGAATTTGCCATTGTCGAGCCGTTTCAAGATCATCTTGGCTGGACCGCGGATCATGCCAACATCCAGCTCTTTGACACCGTGGAAAGCTGCGCGGCCGCTGGCAAGGCAGCGCGGATGATTGTGCTGGCTGTAAAGCCGCAGATGATGGAAGACGCCATTGCCGGACTGGGGGCGCTGGCCGGGCCGGAAACCGGCTTTCTGTCGATTGCGGCCGGCATCCCGACCAGCTGGTTCCGCAGCCGCCTTGGCGATAATGCCGCTATCCTGCGGTCGATGCCAAACACCCCTGCCGCGATCGGCATGGGGGTGACAGCATTATGTGCCGGGCCGGATGCGCCGGCCGATCTGGTGGCGCTGTCGGAACAGCTGCTTTCCGCGATTGGCACAGTGGTGCGGGTTGATGATGAGGCGCTGATGGATGCGGTCACTGCTTTGTCCGGGTCTGGTCCGGCCTATGTGTTTCTGCTTGCCGAGGTGATGACCCGCGCCGGCATTGCGGCGGGACTGCCGGATGATCTGGCCCGTCAGCTTGCTGAAGCCACCGTGTCCGGTGCTGGCGCGCTGATTGACGCGGCCGACGAGCCGCCATCCCAGCTGCGGGTCAATGTCACAAGCAAGGGCGGCACGACAGCGGCAGCACTGGCGGTATTGATGGCAGATGACGGGATGGCACCATTGCTGGAACGGGCCATTCTCGCTGCGCGTGACAGGTCGGTGGAGCTTGGCGGCTAGGCAGGGCGTGACAGCCAGCTTGACGCTTTCGCAGATAATGCCCATGTCTGACCTGTATGGTCAGCCGATGCAGCGACCCCGGATTCCCAAACCCTGATTCGAACACAGGATTCATAGTCATGAACGGCGCAGATACCCAGACAGAAATCATGGATCGCCTTGCAGATGCAGCATGGACACAGCTTGCGGACACGCCGCCGCGTCTGCTACATATTGATGATATTGCGGCTGCGGCCGGCATTCCAACGGCGGCAGCGCGTGCCGTGACCGGCAGCATCACAACGCTGATCCTGCATCGGCTGGCGACACTTGACCGCCAGGCTGTTCTCGAAAGCCTCGCGGATATCGAAGATGCGGGCGAGGTGCCTGTCCGTGACAAGATTGTCGAGGCATTGATGCACCGCTTTGAGATCTATGCCCCTTACCGCCAGCAGATTGCCCAGCTTGATCGTGCTGCCAGGCGCGATCCGGCGTTGGGGTTGCGGCTGCTGGATTCGCTGGCGCAGGCGATGCGCATGCTGTTGCGCATGGCTGGTGACGATCTTGCCGGGTTTGGCGGCGAAGCCCGCGTGCGCGGCGTTGCGCTTGTGGCGATGCAGGTGGCACGGGTCTGGCAGGATGACGACGCANCCGACCTGTCAGCAACATTGAAGGCGATCGATGCCCGTCTGGCACGGGCCGAGGAATGGGGGCGGACCCTGCGGGTGCTGCGTGATGATATGGCGGCAGGTGAAGGTGAAGACATGGCCTATGACCAGAATGCCGGGATGCCGGGCGACGGCAGCAGGTACCAATAGCACCATAACGCGGGGAGCGACCCATGGGCGACAATGCGCAAACAGCCTTGGCCAGTTTTGACGATTTCATGAAGATCGACATTCGGGCAGGCACCATTCTCGAGGCGTCACCCTTTCCAGAGGCGCGCAAACCGGCNCTNAAGCTGGTCATTGATTTTGGTCCTGAAATTGGCACCCGTAAATCATCCGCGCAGATCACTGAACGGTATGATCCGGAAAAGCTGATCGGCAGCAAGGTCATGGCGGTGGTCAATTTTCCACCGCGCCAGATCGGCCCTTTCATGTCCGAGGTTTTGACACTTGGCGTGATGAATGACAGCGGTGAGGTTGTTCTGGTCAGGCCAGATGCCGATGCCCCGGATGGCAGCCGCCTGCTTTAGGCGTCCCNCATTCAAGAGGTGTCAGACAGGCAGCCTGATACTGACCTGCAGGCCGCCAAGCGGTGCATCGCGCAACGCAAGCTCGCCACCAAGCCCCAGCACAATATCATTGGTGATCGACAGGCCGAGGCCGGTGCCGCCGGTTTGCCTGTTGCGCGANGTTTCCAGCCGCACAAAGGGACGGATTGCCTCGGACCGCAATTCCGTCGGGATGCCCGCACCATTATCATCGAACAGGATCGNTACCTCGTCATTACGATATGTGATGGAGATGTCCATCTTCGTTGAAAAGGAAATCGCATTCGAGATGATGTTTTCGAAGGCCCGTATAATCGCCTTTCGGCGGAGCGGAAAGGCAGGCACCTTGGTGCCGGGCGGGACAAGTGTGATGTCAAAGCCATGCGCACGACGCGTCTGGTCAACCAGCCGGGCAAGAAGTGCAACGACATCTGTTTCTTCCGGTGGCTCTTCACCTTCACCGGCCGCAAAGCTGAGATAGGCGTCAATCATCTCTTCCATTTCGGCAAGATCGGTNCGAATGGAGTCGGCATCCTCCTTGTTTGCCATCAATTCCAGCTGCAACCGGATGCGGGTCAGCGGCGTGCGCAGATCATGGCTGACCCCGGCCAGCAATTCGGTGCGTTCGTTCAACTGGCGCATGATGCGATGGCGCATCGCCTGAAAGGCGCGGCCTGCCAGTCGCACCTCACGCGCACCTTCAAGTCGGTAATCGGGTGCTGGCCGTCCAAGGCCAAGGGCGCGCGCNGCATTGGCAAGGCGCAGGATTGGACGCACCTGCCCGCGCATGAACAGCAGGGCCACCGCNAACAGCAGGATCGAAGAGCCAAGTGTCCAGCCGAAGAATGTCCAGCTGGTGGATGAGAATAGGCGCTTGCGGCTTGCATATATCCGCATCACGCCGTTATCCAGCTGCAGATCCACATAGATCAGGCTGGGGTCGGAATCGAGATTGATGATCCATTCACCCTCAAGGCGATCGGACAGTTCTTTGCGCAGTCTTTCTTCGGCATAGCTATGGGGCGGGCCGANCGCTGGCTGTTGCCAGACAGCGCCTTCGTCAAACTGGATCGGAAAGCTGAAATAGGTCCAGCCCGTTTCCTGCACCATTTCGATGGTCGCNGCATCGGGCGATCTGCCGGTNCGGTCTGCAAGAAGGCTGATATCGGCGGCAAGCTGTGTTGCCATGTGGCGTGTGACGGTGTCCCAGTGGCGTTCGTAAAAGATGAACACGGTGATCACCTGNACCAGTATCATCGGCACCAGAATGATCGACAGCATCCGGCCAAACAGTGTCTTCGGCAGATAATTGCTAAGCTTCATAATCGCTGTCCGGTTGCCTGTCTGTGCGNAGCAGCCACCCCTTGTTCCGCACTGTCTGAAGAAAGACCGGGAAACGCGGATCGGGCTCAATCTTGGCGCGAAGCCGGGCAACAGCCACATCTATCGACCGACCCCGCATCGAACTGTCCATCGCCTCGGCAATATCCTCGCGTGACAGGATACGGTCAGGTGCGCTGGCAAAACTCTGCATCAGGCGCTGCTCGGCAGATGTCATGTGAATACGGCCGGTGCTGTGCATCAGGATGCCCGAGGCCAGATCGAAACTGTAGGGACCAAAGGAAACGGCCTTTGCCTCTGCCGGCGCGCCGCGTGAAGACCGTCCGAGGATGGATTTTATCCGCAATACCAGCTCGCGCGGCTCGAACGGCTTTGACATATAGTCATCGGCACCTGCTTCAAGGCCGGCAATCCGGTGTTCTGTCTCGGACATGGCGGTCAGGAACAGCGCCGGTACCGGGTTTGTCCCGCGTAAATCGGCCAGCAACTCCAGCCCNGTTTCCCCCGGCATCATGATATCNACNATCATCANGTCAAAGACNAGTGACTGCAGGGCCTGGCGNGCCGCGCNCGCAGAACCGACATCGGTGACGCGAAAGCCGCTTTCTTCGAGAAAACGACGCAGCAGCAGGCGCAGACGATCATCATCATCAATTACCAAAATATGCTGGTCGGTCATGCTGCCATATCCTGTCAGCGGTTGTCNCTGCCCGCAGATGGTTTTCCAAGACTGTCGATCTGGCGCTTCGTCTGCGGGTCAAGCAGCCCTTCCAGAACCTGATGAAATCCCTCAACCGCGGCCATTCCGGCCTCGCGATAGGCATTGGCAAAACGCCGCCCCTGNACNGCGGTCAGCCGTGTTTCCAGCGCATTGCCGGTTTCGGTCAGGAACAGCAACCGCTGACGCCTGTCCTCGGGTCCGGTCTGCTGNACGACATATCCGGTATCNACAAGCGAGGACANAACACGGGAAAGGCTCTGCTTGGTAATCTTCAGGATCGCCAGTAACTCGCTGACAGTGATTCCNGGGTGTCGTCCNATGAAATANATNGCCCGATGATGGGCGCGGCCCATATTCTGTTCAGCCAGGATTGAATCAGCTTCACTGGTGAAGTCGCGATAGGCAAAAAACATCANTTCGATGCCGCGCCGTAATTCCTCTTCGCGCAGGAACAGTGCTTTGCCGATGGGTTTTATGTCAGCCATGTTGACCAATTATTCAATGCGATGTTACCGTTGTCCACTGATATCATAATNTGTCCGGAATGGAACTAAGTTCTGTGCGGAAAGAGGCCGGCATAATCGGCCGGTAGGAGCGGAACCATGGCACTAATGCCCTTTGATGATCGTGACGGCAGCATCTGGATCAATGGCGAAATGATCCCGTGGCGAGAGGCTACATCCCATACATTGAGTCATGGCTTGCATTATGCCAGCACGGTTTTTGANGGTGAACGGGTTTATTCTGGCGTCATCTTNAAGGGGCGCGAGCATACCNAACGTCTNCGCCNGTCATGTGAAATGCTCGATTTCGAGCTGCCGCTCAGCGATGATGAGCTGGACGCTGCCAAGATGGCTGTCGTCGAGGCCAATGGCATTGTTGATGGTTATGTCCGCGCATTTGCATGGCGCGGGTCCGAGATGATGGCGATTTCGGCACAGCATACCACCACGCATGTTGCGATCGCTGCATGGGAATGGCCCAGCTATTTTGATCCGGAAACAAAGATGAAAGGGATCACCCTTGATATTGCGGATTGGAAGCGGCCATCACCGGAATCCGCGCCGGTACATGCCAAGGCGGCCGGCCTCTACATGATCTGTACCNTGTCCAAGCATGCNGCGGAAAAAAAGGGTTTTCAGGATGCGCTGATGCTGGACTATCGCGGCTATCTCGCCGAAGCGACAGGCGCGAATGTGTTCTTCGTGGATAAGGAAGGCACCATTCATACGCCGATTGCCGACTGTTTCCTTGACGGCATTACGCGTCGNACGGTGATTGCGCTTGCCGAATCCCTGCAGATGAAGGTCGTACAGCGGCATCTGACACTGGATGACCTGTCGGAAATGACTGAATGTTTCCTGACAGGCACTGCGGCCGAGGTAACGCCTGTCTCGCAGATCGGTGATGCCAGCTTTACGCCCGGGNACATCAGCCGCCAGCTTGTCGACGGCTATGAAAATCTGGTGCGCGGACGTATCGCCCTTTAGGCAAGGGCCGGCGCTAAAGCAGGCTATTTCCGTCAGCGCGGGCTATTTCCGGCAGGGCGGGCTATTTCGTCCATTTGTCACGCGCGGCACTGTCGCTGTCACGTGCATCAACCCAGCTTGTCTTGCCGTCGCGTTCTTCTGCCTTCCAGAAGGGCGCATCGGTTTTCAGAAAATCCATGATGAACTGGGCGGCGTCAAACGCCGCCTGGCGATGTGCGGATGCGGTTGCGACCAGTACAATCTGGTCCCCGGCAAGCAAACGGCCGACGCGGTGAATGATGGTGACATCCTCCAGCGGCCATCGCGCGCGCGCCTCGGCCTCAATCCGTTCCAGCTCGGCCTCTGTCATGCCGGGGTAATGTTCCAGCGTCATGGCGGTTACACCATTATCGCTGCTCAGCCCGCGCACCGTGCCCACAAAAAGCNCAATGCCGCCAACAGTATCGGCCTGCAGGGCGCGGCTTTCTGCACCAACATCAAAATCATCCGTCTGCACCCGTACCGCCATCACCTACCCCCCGGTAACTGGCGGGAAAAAGGCCACCTCGTCGCCGGCTGATACCGGGGTGTCGAGATCGCCATAGGTGCGGTTCACCGCGACCCGCACAGCACGCATATTGGACAGGGCAAGCGCATGCCCCGCGGACCGCGCGCGNAGGTGTGGCAACAGATCCGCGATGGTANGNGTANNATCGGGCAGCAGAATATCCTCGCAGTCCNTGCCGACATGCTCACGCATCCAGGCGAAATAGCGCAACGTGATATGGCTCTGGGTTAAACTGCTCTGGCTCATAAGCCAGTCTCCCGAAATGGCATGAAGGACAGATAGTCTCCGACAGCTACCCCTTCATTTTCAACAGGAATTTCGACCAGCCCGTCCGCCCCGGTCAGTGATGACAGGACGCCTGCACCTTTGCGCCCATGGCGTTGCAGGACAGGCGTGCCATCTGCCGCATAGGACAGGACAACGCGCAGATATTCGGCGCGCCCCGCGCCCTTGCGATGCGCAAACCCCGATCTGACCGGCAGCCGCAAGGCCGGTGTCGCCTGTCTGCCGGCAAGACTGGCCAGCACCGGACCTGCAACCAGCCGGTAGCACACAAACGCAGCCACCGGGTTGCCGGGAAGGCACATCAGCGGCGTGTCACCCAATATGCCTGCCGACATGGGCCGGCCCGGCTTTATGGCCAGCCGCCAGAAAATGCGGTCGACACCAAGCGTGGTCATGGCGCCTTGCGTATGGTCCTCATCACCATCCGAGGCACCGCCAGAGGTGATCACGGCATCACAGCCGGACAGCGCATCCGCAAGGACGCGCGCCAGCATCGCCGGGTCATCGCCGATGATGCCAAAGTCACGCAGCAGAAAGCCGTCACCGCGGATCATGTTTGCCAGCATCGGACGGTTGGAATCATGCATTTGCCCATAGGATGCCGGCTGTCCGGCAGGTACGATTTCATCGCCCATCGACAGCAGCCCGATAACCGGCCGGGTATGGACAACAAGCTGGTCAAATCCGGCGGCGGCGGCAATGGCGATGTTGGCGGCATCAAGGCGTGTGCCGGCAGCGATAATGATTTCACCCTGACGCAGATTTTCCCCCGCGGGACGATTATTGCTGCCCTTTTCCAATACCGACCTGATACGAACCTGTTTGCCATCTTTGGTCAGCTCACAGAATTCATGCATTGCGACCGCATCACTGCCAGCAGGCATGACCGCACCGGTAAAAATGCGAATGGCAGCCCCCTCTGGCACAGGCGCGGTAAAGGGGTGGCCGGCCGCGGCGCGTCCGGCAACGGGAAACTCATGGTCCGGATGGCGTGCCAGAAATGCCGCATCAACGGCATAGCCGTCGACCGCTGCATTGTTGGTGGCCGGCAGGTTGGCGGGTGCCACAAGATCACGCGCCAGCACCCGTCCGGGGGCCTCTTCCAGCGTGACTGTTTCATCAGCACGGGTGATTCCGGCAAGGCGTACCAAGAGCCGGTCAACCGCCTCCGCTGGCGAAATGCTGCCCCGATAGAGGATTGCGCTGTCGCTCATGATGCCGCTGCACCAGATTGCTGATGGTGACGCTGGATGATGAAGTCGACAATGCTGTCGGGCTGGTCCAGATCCATTGAAAAAGGGGCATCCGCCGGCAGGCTGGCAGGATCATTGCTGGCAATGGCAATAATCAGCGGGTCATCAGAAAACAGATACGGATGCGCCAGTTCGGCCCGGTGGATTTCGATCTTCGGAATGGATGATTTCTTGAACCCTTCGACAATGACGATATCTGCAGGCGCGATCGCTGCCAGCAGATCGGCAAGGCTGCGTTCCGGTCCTGACAGATTTTCGGTAAACAGCACCGAGCGCGCGGGCGATGACACAGCCACCTGGCGCGCCCCGGCGGCACGGTGGCGATAGCTGTCCTTGCCGGGGGTGTCTGCATCAAAGGCGTGATGGGCGTGTTTGACAGTGGCGACATCCATGCCACGCGACACCAGTCCGGCAATCAGCTTTTCGGCAAGGGTGGTCTTGCCGCTTCCCGAAAAGGCGGCAAGCCCGATCACACTGCCATGGCGCTGGATCATGTCGTCAAGGCAGGGCTGATCGTGACCGGCCCTATTGCGAGGGTTTGTCGACATGTTCAAGAACGCCTCGATAATAGGCAAATCCGGTCTGTGCAGTCACAAACGCTGCCGCCCACAGAAGAGCAAGACCAATCGGGTTTGCCATCGGCAGTGACGGAAAAACAGGGGCGCCGACCAGAAAGCCGATCGCAACAAGCTGCAGGGTGGTTTTCCACTTTGCCAGGACAGATACCGGCATATTGACGCTGCGTCCAGCCATGAATTCGCGCAGGCCCGATATCAGGAACTCGCGGGTCATGATGATGATGGCCGGCAGGATAAACCACCAGCCATCCTCCGTCACATGCGCCAGCGACACAAGGCAGGTGCCGATCAGTACCTTGTCGGCAATCGGGTCCAGCATGGCGCCCAGTTTTGATACCACACCAAGGCGGCGCGCCATCCAGCCATCAATGAAATCTGAAATGCTCGCCAGGACGAACAGCGTCAATGCCGGCATATAGCCGGTCTTGACATCATCCAGCCAGATGAGGACCGCAATCACCGGCGCGACCATAATCCGCAGGATTGTCATCCAGTTTGGCACCATTTTCAGCATGGTCATCATGCGGTCATATGTCCCCTGTCATTCAATCCAGCCATGTCCCGATCCGGCCGGTTTTCTGGTCCTGCCTGTCCGGCTGCATCTCCGGGCGGCACCAGGCGGTTTCGAATGCATGCAGCAGTATGGCCCAAGCCGTCAGGATTGCCCACTGTAAAACCAGTCAAAGATTTGCCGCGCCACAGCTTTCGAAATTCCGTCGACCGCCTCAAGGTCCTGCAGGCCAGCGGCAGAAACCGCCCGCGCCGACCCGAAATGCGCCAGCAACGCCTTTTTGCGCCGCGGGCCGATGCCAGGCACACCATCCAGCGGGCTGGTCAGTTCGGATTTCTGGCGACGCGCGCGGTGTGTGCCGATGGCATAGCGGTGCGCCTCGTCACGCAGCCGTTGCAGAAAATGCATTGCTGATGCCTGCGGCGACAGGGTAAAGCTGTCGCGTCCGCGCATATGGAACTGTTCACGGCCAGCATTGCGGTCTGGCCCTTTGGAAATCGCCACCACGGCGATATCCGCCACGCCAAGATCGTCCATCACCTCGGCAACGGAGCTCAGTTGCCCCTTGCCACCATCAATCAGCAACAGGTCCGGCCAGGTCTCGCCATTGCGATCCGGGTCTTCCTTCAACACCCGTTCGAACCGGCGATGAATGACCTGACGCATCATGGCGAAATCATCTCCCTGCGTAACCGCATGCGGGCCATCTTCGCGCATGTTGAATTTTCGGTAAGCGGCCTTGTTGAACCCGTCGGGCCCGGCGACGATCATGCCGCCAACCGCATGACGCCCCTGAATATGTGAATTGTCATATACCTCGACCCGTTCAGGCGGCGCGTCCATGCCAAACAGATCACCAAGTTCTGCAAGAAGGCGGCGCTGCGAACTGGTATCTGCAAGATTGCGCGCCAGCGCTTCCTCGGCGTTGCGGCGGGCCATGGCTGTCAGCTTGGTGCGTGGTCCGCGTTGCGGGCGGCTGATACGGACAGTGCGGCCGGCGCTGGTCGACAGGGCCTCTCCCAGCAGCGCCGCCTCGTCAGGGGTAACCGATACCAGAATCTCGGATGGTGGCTCCTTGTCATCATAGAACTGGCCGATAAAGGCTGTCACGACGGCGGCATCCGTGCTTTCGGTGTTATGCGTCATGAAATAGGACCGGTTGCCATAATTTGACCCGCCACGGATGAAAAAGGTCTGGATACAGGATTTCTCGCCACTGCGGGCAAGTGCGATGATGTCGGCATCGCGCAGGTTGGGCACATTGATATCCTGGCTTGCCTGAATACCGCTCAGCGCCCGGATGCGGTTGCGCCAGATGGCGGCTGTCTCGAATTCCAGCTTGTCGGCGGCGGCATGCATGCGGTCTGCGTAATCGCGCTGGATTGCGGCTGATTCGCCCGACAGAAAGCGCCGCGCCTGATCCATCTGGGCGGCATAATCGGTCTCGGTGACAAGCCCGACACAGGGGCCGCTGCAGCGCTTGATCTGGTATTGCAGGCAGGGGCGGGTGCGCGCGCCGAACACTGAATCCGAACAGGTGCGCAACATGAAGGCACGCGCCAGATCTGCCACAGTGCGGTTGACCGCACCGGCAGATGCGAAGGGGCCGAAATAGTCACCCTTGCGGGTCTTGCGGCCGCGATGTTTGGTCAGCTGTCCAAACGGGTGGTCAGCTGTCATCAGAATTTGCGGCAGGCTTTTGTCGTCGCGCAACAGGATGTTGTAGCGCGGCTTCATCTTCTTGATCAGATTCGATTCAAGAAGCAGCGCCTCGGTCTCCGACTTGGTGACGATCACCTCCAGCATCTCGGTTTCGCTGACCATCCGCATCAGCCGGTTTGACAGCCGGTTCGGCTGCGTATAGCTGGCAACCCGGCGCGCCAGGTTGCGCGCCTTGCCGACATACAGCACCTCGCCATCCCCGTTGGTCATGCGGTAGACGCCGGGATCCGCCCCCAGCTTGCGCACCTCTGCCTTCAGATAGGCGGTGCCGCGGGCCAGATCAGGTGGCAGATTCACGCTTGGTGATGTGGGTGTCTTGTCGGTCATGCTGCCTTAATCTAGCCCGGCTTTGCGATCGCGGGTAGGGGCAAGCGGCCGCAGTCCTGATGGCGGAATCATGCGCGTGAAATCTATCCCCGAAACCTGTGGATAACTATGTGGAGAAAAGGCTGCCACAGGTGGCTTCATGCTGATTTTATAGCAAATTCTTCAAATTGACTAAATTTTAGGCAATTCCATTAAAATATAATAAAAACAATTTGCTAACCATGTGCTAAATTATGTTATGAAAAAAATAATCTGCAAAAATCCTTATTTCTCCGCTCTTTATGACGCCTTTGTGACATTGTGCACAAACAGGCCAAAAGCAGCCTTCCGATTCGTGAATTTTGGTCACTGGCTGTCAACCGGGGCCGGCAAAAATTTCTTTGTTTTTGTTCTGGAACGCGGCTGTTTCAAAAAAGCGAATAAAATCAATTTGCCGCTATTTTTCCTAGCGTCGCCGCGGGCGTTTGCGGGTCGGTGCGCCGGGGGTGCCGGCGGGGAACCGCGCTTTGCCCTTGTCATCGGTGGTGGTGGTATAGCGCTGGGCGATGGCCTGCGGCACGCCCGGGGCATTCAGCCCCAGCTCGGCCGCTTCCATCCGCCGGATTTCATCGCGCAGACGGGCGGCTTCCTCAAACTCCAGATTGGCGGCCGCTTCCTGCATTGATTTTTCCAGATCGGAAATGACAGTGGCAAAGTTATTGCCAACAAGGCTGCCCTCGCTGGCGCCGGCCGTCGGGGTGACATGGTCACCGCGCTCATAGACCGAATCCAGAACGTCGTTGATATCCTTCTTGATGGATTCCGGCGTGATGCCATGCGCTGCGTTCCAGGCTTCCTGTTTGGTGCGCCGGCGGTTGGTTTCATCCAGCGCATATTGCATGGAATCCGTTACCTTGTCGGCATAGAGGATAACGCGCCCTTCCACATTCCGCGCCGCCCGGCCAATCGTCTGGATCAGCGATGTGCGGGACCGCAGATAGCCTTCCTTGTCGGCATCCAGAATCCCGACCAGCGCGCATTCCGGAATATCCAGCCCCTCGCGCAGCAGGTTGATGCCGATCAGCACATCGAAGATTCCCAGCCGCAGATCGCGCATGATCTCGATCCGCTCCAGCGTGTCGATGTCCGAATGCAGATAGCGCACACGGATGCCGGCCTCATACATATATTCCGACAGCGCCTCGGCCATTTTCTTGGTCAGGGTGGTGATCAGGACACGCTGGCCCTTGGCGGCCGCCTCGCGGCATTCGGCGATGATATCATCGACCTGGTTGCTGGTCGGCCGCACGATACAGTCAGGGTCGGTCAGGCCGGTCGGGCGCACCACCTGTTCGGAAAAGACACCGCCAGTGCGCTCCATCTCCCAGTTGCCGGGGGTGGCCGAGACGAAAATGGTCTGCGGGCGAAAGCCCTCCCATTCCTCGAATTTCAAGGGCCTGTTATCCATGCAGCTTGGCAGGCGGAACCCGAATTCCGACAGCGTGCTTTTGCGTGCGAAGTCCCCTTTGAACATCGCGCCGATCTGCGGCACGGTGACATGGCTCTCATCGATGATCAGCAGCGCGTTTTCCGGCAGATATTCAAACAGGGTCGGCGGTGGTTCGCCCGGCCCGCGCCCCGACAGATAGCGCGAATAATTCTCGATACCGGCGCAGGACCCGGTGGCCTCGATCATCTCGACATCGAACTGTGTGCGCTGTTCGATGCGCTGCGCCTCCAGCAATTTGCCCTGTTCGGTAAAATCGGCGATGCGGTTTTTCAATTCGTTGCGGATCAGCTTTGTCGCCTGCTGCAGGGTCGGGCGCGGCGTCACATAATGCGAATTGGCAAAGACGGTGATCGTTTCCAGCGTCGCTGTCTTCTCGCCGGTCAGCGGGTCGATCTCGAAGATATCCTCGATCTCGTCGCCAAAGAGCGAGATGCGCCAGGCGCGGTCTTCCAAATGCGCCGGAAACAGCTCGACATTATCGCCGCGCACGCGAAAGGTGCCGCGCACGAAATTGGTATCATTGCGCCGGTATTGCAGCTCGGTAAAGCGGCGCAGCAGCGACTGGCGTTCAATTTCCTCGCCGCGTGACAGGCGAAAGGTCATGGTCGAATAGGTCTCGACCGACCCGATGCCATAGATGCAGGACACCGAGGCGACGATGATCACATCATCGCGTTCCAGCAGCGCGCGCGTCGCCGAATGGCGCATACGGTCGATCTGCTCATTGATCGAGCTTTCCTTTTCGATATAGGTGTCCGAGCGCGGGACATAGGCCTCTGGCTGGTAATAGTCGTAATAGCTGACGAAATATTCCACCGCATTGTCGGGGAACAGCGCTTTCATCTCGCCATAGAGCTGGGCGGCCAGTGTCTTGTTCGGGGCCAGGATCAGGGTTGGCCGCTTGATCTGGCGGATGACATGCGCGGCGGTGAAGGTCTTTCCCGATCCGGTGACACCCAGCAAGACCTGGTCACGGTCACCATTCTGGATGCCCTCGACAAGCTCCTTGATCGCGGTCGGCTGGTCGCCGGCCGGCGCGAATTCCGACTGCAGGTCGAAATCTGCCGGCGCGCGCGGGCGCGTGATGATCATCTCGCCAACGGATGTGCCATTGCCGGTGGGGGTGCCGGGGGATGGCTGCCCGGGCGCGGGTTGACCGGGGGCATGTGCATCGGGTGTCGGGGTCGCATCTTCCATGGGTGAAAGATAGGTAATGCAACCGCTCGAGGGAAGGGGTGGCAAGCCTGTCGTGGACTGAGGCCGCGTTCTGGATGGTGGCGCCTTACCATGTAACGTTTTGTTAAGGAGGTTATGGCTACAATGCCATGATGACCCTCCGCCGAGATGATCCCCCCGAGATATCATCCACCAAGACGATTCCGGCCGAGACGATTCCGGCCAAGACGACCCCTGCCGGGGGTGTGCCGACGGCAAGGGTGCGTCCACTTGTCGTCACACGCGGCATCCTCTGGTCCTTTCGGTTGCTGCATCTTGCGCCGCTGGTGGCGCTTTTTCTGCTGCCAGTTGGCAAATGGCCGGCAGTCATCATCGCCGCCCTCTGGCCATTATGGCTGATTGCCCTCTTTTTCCTTGAAATGCAGCTGCTGCACCGCTGGCTTGGCCTTGGCCTGTCACGCGCTGGCCGCGCCTTTCTGCGCGATGCCGAAGCGGGTGATGCGGATGCGCAATACCGGCTGGGCAAGCTGTTTCAACGTGGCAATGCCGGCTTCAGCGGCACCGAAGGCGCGCGAGACACGGCGCTGAATTGGTACCGGCTTGCCGCGGCGCAGGGCCATGTCGATGCCTGCTTTGCACTTGCCGAGGATCTGATGGTCGATCATGACTTTGGGGAAATGCCCGGTGCGGATGACCTGCCGCCGCACCCCGATGACCCGATCAGCGATTTTCGCAAGCAGCGTATGATCAATGCCGGCATGGCCGCCCGCACAGAAGCGGCCGATTACTACCGTCATGCGGCGGCGCGCGGCCATCCGCGAGCGCAGGGCCGGCTGGGTGAGATGTATCGCACCGGCAATGCCGTGCCCAGAAACAGGGTGGCCGCCCATATGTGGCTGTCCCGCGCGCTGGCCGGCATGGCGGCAGCGGCTGACGGGGCAGACTGGCCCGCCCCGGGGCGCGCCCGACGCGGTGAAGATTCAGAGCGTGAAGAAATGCTGGCGGATTACCACGCCTTTGCCGCTGCGCTGGCAGCGCTGGAAAAGGCCATGACGCCGGCACAGATCAGCAAGGCGCAGGCGCGTGTGAGTGGGGGGCAAACAAAGGAGGTAAATGAGTGATCAGCGGTTCGGGTGTTAACAGGAATTTTACCGGGACTTGGGTAAGAAGGGGGTAAGAGAGGCAGGGCAAATGGCTGAAATTGCAACACTCAAGAAAATCAACCTTCGTGATGTCTGGAAGGATGAAGGGCAGTTTTCGGACTGGCTTGCCGAGAATCTTTCACGGCTTGGTGACGAGTTGGGGATGGCACTTGAACGGTCTGAACGGGAGAAAGCAGTTGGGCCGTTCAGTGCAGACATCATCTGTGCAGATCAAATTTCAAAATTTGACGTGGTGATCGAAAACCAGTTCACGCGTACAGACCATGATCATCTGGGCAAGATGATCACCTATGCCTCTGGCCTTCAGTCCCAGATCATTATCTGGGTCGCGCCACGGTTTCGCGACGAGCATCGTTCCGCTATCGACTGGTTGAATGATATATCGGGTCCGGAAACCGGATTCTTTGGTGTTGTTCTTGAAGTCTTTCAAATCAGTGATTCAGCCTATGCGCCTCACTTTGATATTGTCGCCAGGCCGAATGACTGGCAGCGACAGGTGAAACGTTCATCATCAACATCTCGCGGTATGCCACCCAATGAGACCGCACTTAAGTTGATGAGTTTCTGGGAAGACGTTCGCGCGTATTTTGAGAAACGTTCCGATTTTATGACTGAACAGAGTTCGGTCAGGGTGGGCAACACCAAGTTCGATTTCACGCATTACTTCCCATCAACGGTGCCTCGCCACTATCTGAGGGCGAAATTCAATAGAGACATCACCCAATTTCATGTCGAGATATTCTTGTCGGGTAGTCGTGACCGCCCCGAATATTCGCAAGATTGGCTTAAACACCTGATGGCCGTTAAAGATGAGATAGAAGAGGTGGCGGGCGCACCCCTAATCTGGGATAACCCGGAACAGAATGTCGAGATGTCGATCAGGTACAAGCCCGAGACGGCTAACATTGATGATACGACCGCACGTACAGAGTTGCTTGCGCGGATTTATGACGATGTGCATTGCCTTGACCGCGCCTTCAGACCGCATGTCGAAGCCTTTGTCGAAACAAACGGAACACTTTGACCCCCTTCCCCCGGCGCGTTCCCTGTGGCACATCTGATGGCATGAGTGACTCGCCAAA
The DNA here is from genome assembly GCA_002686685.1 of SAR116 cluster bacterium. Classification (GTDB taxonomy): domain Bacteria; phylum Pseudomonadota; class Alphaproteobacteria; order Puniceispirillales; family Puniceispirillaceae; genus UBA8309. The sequence continues at coordinate 26,771 of NYYG01000016.1, forward strand.
AAACGTCGACACCCCCGCCATCCGTTTTGCCGACCGGGTGAACCGCATTGCGCCGTCGCCCACCGTGGCGATCTCGTCGCTGGCGCTCGACCTGCGCGCCGCCGGGCGCGATGTCATCGGCCTTGCCACCGGCGAGCCCGATTTTCCCACCCCGCCGCATGTCTGTGATGCCGCCATGCGCGCCATCCGCGACGGCCATACCCGCTATACACAGGTTGACGGCATCCCCGAACTGAAAGCCGCCATCATCCGCAAATTCGAACGTGAGAACGGCATCACCTTCACGCCGGAAAATATCTCGGTCGGTACCGGTGGCAAGCAGGTGCTGTTCAACGCGCTGATGGCCACGGTCCAGGAAGGTGACGAGGTGGTGATCCCGGCCCCCTATTGGGTCAGCTTTGCCGGCATTGTCGAGGTCGCCGGCGGCACCCCTGTCTATGTCACCAGCGGTTTTGCCGATGGTCTGAAGATGACAGCAGACAGTCTTGCCGCCGCCATCACCCCGCGCACCCGCTGGGTGATCATCAACTCGCCCTCCAACCCCACCGGCATNGGCTACAGCGNCNCNGAATTGCGCGCNCTGGCCGATGTCATCNGCCCGCATGAACAGGTGATGGTGATCTCGGATGACCTGTATGAACATNTGACCTATGACGGGTTTGCCTTTCATACGCTGGCGGCACTGGCCCCCGATATGGCCGGCCGCATCCTCACCCTGAACGGGGTGTCGAAATCCTATTGCATGACAGGCTGGCGTATCGGCTTTGCCGCCGCGCCGGCGCCGCTGGTGCGGGCGATGGCGAAACTGCAGTCGCAATCGACTTCCTGCCCGAACAGCATTGCCCAGCATGCGGCCATCGCCGCGCTGGACGGGCCGACAGATTTTATCGCCGACAATAATGCTGCCTTTGCCCGCCGGCGCGGGCGCGTTCTGGCGGCGCTGAATGCGATGGAGGGAATCAGCTGTCCGGCCCCCGACGGGGCGTTCTATGTGTTCGCCGATATTTCCGGCCTGATCGGCAAAAAACGGCCTGATGGCAAGGTGATTGAAACGGACAGCGATTTTGCCGCGGCGTTACTGGAACTGGGGGATGTGGCGGTGGTGCCGGGCGTCGCCTTTGGCCTGTCACCGGCCTTTCGCATCAGCTTTGCCACCGCCGATGACGCGCTGGATACCGCGCTTGACCGCATCGCCAGCGTGGTGGCGTCGCTGGTCTGACTGTCTGCCCAACTCATGCCACATTGCCCCGGCAGGCTTGCATGCTGGTGGGGACCACATCCAGTCAGCCCTCGGGAGACAGAAGCATGCTGATCAAGAAACGCCGCGCGTGGGAATTGCCGGAATCCGCGGCAACACCCGAAGATATCTATATGAACCGCCGACAGTGGCTGAAGGCAGCCGGCTTTGCCGGGCTGGGGCTTGCCGGCAGCAGCGCGCTGTCATCCGCCGCCATGGCGGCGATTGGCGGCTATCCGTTTGAACGCAACCCCGCCTATGTTCTGGACCGCGCCATCACCGACGAGGAAATGGCGACCACCTACACCAATTTCTATGAATTCGGATCGTCAAAGAACATCTGGAAAAAGACCCGCGATCTGGTGACAGATCCGTGGGCGGTGACCATCGACGGTATGGTCGAAACGCCGATGACGCTGGATGCCGAACAGCTGGTATCGGCAATGGGCGGGTTTGAGGAACGGCTCTACCGGCATCGCTGTGTCGAGGCCTGGGCCATGGCTGTGCCCTGGTCGGGCGTGCCGCTGGCCAATCTGATGAAGGTGGCAAAGCCGCTGTCCGGTGCGAAATATCTGCGCATGGAAACCTTCCTCGATCCTGATGTGGCCCCTGGCCAGAAACAGGTCTGGTATCCATGGCCCTATGTCGAGGGGCTGACCATCGAAGAGGCGCAGAACGAACTGGCCTTTCTGGCGACCGGCATCTATGGCAAGCCGCTGCCAAACCAGAATGGCGCACCGATCCGTCTTGTTGTGCCGTGGAAATATGGTTTCAAATCGATCAAGTCGATCACCCGCTTTACCTTTACCGATGAACAGCCGGTATCCTTCTGGCAGGAACTGGCGGGCAATGAATATGGCTTCTGGGCAAATGTGAATCCGGGGATTCCGCATCCGCGCTGGCCGCAGAAAACCGAACGGCTGCTTGGCACGGATGAACGCGTGCCGACGATGATCTTCAACGGCTATCGCGACCAGGTGGAAAGCCTCTATGCCGATATGACCATCACCGACGCCCGGCAGATTTATTATTAGGGGCAGATTTATTACCAGGCGCAGGACTGCTGCCAAGGGTGGTGCGTCCGGCCTGTAAGACCGCTAAACCCCCAGCAGCGCCAGCAACCGGTCTGTCAGCGCGTCCATCTCGTCAAGGCGGGTGAAATTGCCGGGCGGGATCTGCCCGTCAAATGGCGCGCTATGGCCAGCCTCCATCATATTCCTGTGAAAGGNGGCGATACGCCCGGTCTCGCCGGTGGGGCTGTGTCGGGATGGCGGCTTCCAGCCTATTACAAGGACAGGCTTGCCGGTGATCGCGGCCTCGCTGGCCATATTCACCGAATCCGAGGTGACAATCACCGCTTGCCCCAGCCCCAGAACACCCGGATAGACATTCGGTTCATCCTTGTCGGGTGTCAGTACATTGTCATCGGGCAGCGCGGCGGCAATGCTGTCAACAAGCCCTGCCGGGGTGCGGCGCGAGGGGATGAGCAAAAGCTTGACCCCGGTGGTGCGCGCCAGTGTGGCCAGCCGCTCGCCCATATGCGCCGCCAGATCGCGGGTGATGGCATAGCGGCGGTTGTCACCGCCAATCATCACCGTCACCGCATTGCCGCGTGCCGCAGACAGCCAGCGTGTCGGCAGATCCATCATGGCGCGTTGCATGCCGGCAAGGGTCAGCCGGTTCAGCGATCCGGTGGTCACAAGGACATTGCCGCCGCGCGCCGGATCATGCGCCGGCACGATCAGCGCATCAAACAGGCGGGGCGGCAGACGCGGGTCCTGAAGATGCACAATCTGCATTGCGATGCCGGCCGCATGTGCGCGTCGGCGCAGCGCCAGCGCATAGCCTGCCATGCGCCGCCCGCAGGTAATCAGGATATCGGGATAGCGGCCGGCATGCGGGCGCCGTTCCAGCCCCCCGTCTGTACTGGTGCCATATAATGGCGCTGTCGGCAGCCAGCTGCCCAGCCGCGGCAGCATCCTGATCCATCGATGCGGGGTAATGACAAATTGCTCATAGGCCCAGTCCGGCCGTGCGTTCAGCAATGATTCGGCCATGGCCACAGCCTGAAGTCGCATGCCAGCGGTACCGTCGCTGACAACCCAGAGATGACGGCGATCCGCGTCCGGACCGGTGGGCATTCTGGCAGGTGGCGGCTGTGTCATACGGTGGCGGCTCCGGACAGGGCTATGTTCCATTCGTAAAAAATCGGTGTAAGCTGCGCAATAATATTTCGCAATTTTGTTGCGCAGCTGTGTTGCGAACTTTATTCTGACGTTTGAAATACGTTCCGAAACAGCACCCGTGGCAGATACTGTCAGGGTCTAACCGCAGACACTTTCATACCATGACAGGCAAACTGAAACTCGACAATGTTGATCGGCAGATCCTGACTGATTTGCAGTCTGACGGGCGCATGACCAATGTGGATCTGGCCAAGCGCGCCGGCATTTCAGCGCCGCCCTGCCTGCGCCGGGTGCGTGTTCTGGAAGAGGGCGGGATCATCCGCGGTTATCACGCGGATCTTGACCCGGAATCCCTTGGCTATTCGGTACAGGTATTTGCCTTTGTGGGGCTGACCAGTCAGGCGGAAACGGACCTACAGGATTTTGAGGAAATGGTCAGCGCCTGGCCGCAGGTGCGCGAATGCCACATGCTGATGGGCGAGACGGATTTTCTGCTCAAGATCGTCGCCCATGACTGGGATGATTTTCAGAAATTCCTGACATCACGCCTGACGCCGGCACCCAATGTCAGCCATGTGAAGACGGCGCTGTCGATCCGCTCGGCCAAAAATATGCCCGGCGTGCCGGTCGACGGGCTCGAGGGCTAGGGCACGGCTGCCCTAAATCTTGCCCATATCAAACAGGTCGATGGACAGAATCTCGTAGCTTTTGATGCCGCCCGGGGTCTGCACCTCGGCGGAATCGCCAACGCTCTTGCCGATCAGGCCGCGGGCGATGGGCGATGATGTCGAGACAAGCCCGCGATTGATGTCCGCCTCATAGGGGCCGACAATATGGAAGACCGATTCCTCGTCCGTATCCTCATCGGCAACAGACACGGTCGTACCAAAGGTAACCTTCTCGCCCGTCAGTTTGGCCGCATCGATCACCTCGGCGCGGCTGGTCACATCCTCAAGCTCTGAAATACGCCCTTCGATAAAGGACTGGCGCTCGCGGGCCGCGTGGTATTCGGCATTCTCCGACAGGTCGCCATGCTCGCGCGCTTCGGCAATGGCGCGGATAACGTCCTGGCGCTCGCTGCCCTTCAGATGTGCCAGCTCCTGCTTGATCGTCTCAAGCCCCTGCGGCGTGAACGGAATCTTTTCCATTATGTCCCATCCAGATCGTCAACGGCCACATCGCACACAGATCACAGAGAGCCATGTGCGGGGTGGCCCCCGCCACGCGGCTGACCCGTCGTCACCCGGCAATGTCGGAGATGAAATCCTGTAGTGTCCGCACGCCCAGCATATCGCGTTGCAGTGCGGCGATGGCCTGCGTGGCCGCCCGGCTTCCGGACACCGTTGTATAGTAGGGGATTTTGTTCGTTAACGCGGTATGACGCAAGGAGAAAGAATCGGTGATCGCGCCTGACCCCTTGGTGGTGTTGAACACCAGCTGAATGCCGCCTGACAGCATTTCATCCACCGCATGCGGCCGGCCTTCCATCACCTTGTTGATGCGGGTCGCCGACACGCCTGCATCACTCAATGCCTGCATGGTGCCGGCGGTGGCCAGCACCGTAAAGCCGAGATCGACAAGCGTCTGGCAGATATCGATGAAGGCGGGCTTGTCCTCGTCGCGGACCGATACAAACGCCGTGCCGGATAGTGGCAGGTCGACACCGGCGCCAAGCTGGCTTTTGGCAAAGGCGCGGCCGAAATCGCTGTCGATGCCCATCACCTCGCCGGTGGATTTCATTTCCGGTCCCAGCACCACATCCACGCCCGGGAAACGGGCAAAGGGGAAGACGGCTTCCTTGACCGCCACATGATCAAGACGCACCTCATCCAGATCAAAACCGGCCAGTTTCTCGCCAGCCATGACGCGGGCCGCGATCTTGGCCAATGGCACGCCAGTGGCCTTGGCGACGAAAGGCACCGTCCGGCTGCCGCGGGGATTGACCTCCAGCAGATAGATCACCTCATCCTTGATGGCGAATTGCACATTCATCAGCCCGACCACTCCCAGCGCCCGCGCCAGCGCCTCTGTCTGGCGGCTGATTTCGGCAATCAACGCATNCGANAGGGTCTGTGGCGGCAGGGAACAGGCGGAATCGCCAGAATGAATGCCGGCCTCCTCGATATGTTCCATGATCCCGCCAATATAGACATCATCGCCGTCACACAGCGCGTCGACATCCACCTCGATGGCATTGTTCAGGAAGCTGTCAATCAACACCGGATTGTCACCCGATACCACCACCGCCTCGCGCATATAGCGTTCCAGATCGTCGGTCTGATGCACCACTTCCATCGCCCGTCCGCCAAGGACATAGGATGGACGGATGACAACCGGCAGGCCCACACGCGCCACGATCTCGCGCGCCTCGGCGGCGGAATGGGCGATGCCATTTTCCGGCTGTTTCAGCGCCAGCCTGTCAACCAGCTGCTGGAACCGCTCGCGGTCTTCGGCAAGGTCGATCGCATCAGGGCTGGTGCCAAGGATAGGAATGCCGGCATCTTCCAGCGCTGCCGCAATCTTCAGCGGGGTCTGGCCGCCAAGCTGTACCACCACCCCATGCATGGTGCCATTGGCGGATTCACGCTGNATGACCTCGATCACATCCTCATCTGTCAGCGGCTCGAAATANAGCCGGTCCGACGTGTCATAATCGGTCGATACCGTTTCCGGATTACAGTTGATCATGATGGTTTCATAGCCGGCGTCTGACAGCGCATAGCAGGCATGGACACAGCAATAATCAAACTCGATCCCCTGGCCAATCCGGTTTGGCCCGCCACCAAGGATCACCACTTTCTTTGTGTCAGCAGGTGCAGATTCGCACTCGGCGCCCCGCAGCGGCTCATAGGTTGAATACATATAGGCGGTTTCTGCGGCGAACTCGGCAGCGCATGTATCAATGCGCTTGAAGACAGGCCGCACCCCGGCCGCATGCCGTGCAGCGGTAACGTCGGCGCGCGATATGCCAGCCAGCGCGGCAAGCCGTGCATCGGCAAATCCCATGGATTTCAGCCATTGAAGGGCATCCGGGTCAGCCGGGATGCCATGNGCGCGCACATCGGCCTCGGCATCGATGATGGTCGCCATCCGTTTCAGGAACCACATATCCCAGCTGGTGATCTGCTGCAGTNCGTCAAGCGGCATGCCGTGGCGGATTGCCTGCGCAATGCGCAGAATGCGGAACGGCACAAATTCACCCAGCCAGCCCCGCAGCGGGTCATCACCAAGCGTGCTGTCCGGATCCGGCATCGCGACTTNNTCAAGGCCGCTGAGGCCGGTTTCCATCGACCGCAGCGCTTTCTGCAGGCTTTCCTCAAAGGACCGGCCGACGGCCATGGCCTCACCCACCGACTTCATCGAGGTGGACAGTTTTGCATCCGCCCCGGCAAATTTCTCGAAGGTGAAGCGCGGGATCTTGGTGACGACATAATCGATCGTCGGCTCAAAGCTTGCCGGGGTCACGCCGGTGATATCATTGGCCAGTTCGTCCAGCGTATAGCCGACAGCCAGCTTGGCCGCGACCTTGGCAATGGGAAACCCGGTTGCCTTTGACGCCAGTGCCGATGACCGGCTGACCCGCGGGTTCATTTCGATGATGATAATCCGCCCGCTATCGGGACAGACAGCGAATTGCACATTTGATCCGCCCGTATCGACACCGATCTCGCGCAGGACGGCCAATGAGGCATCCCGCAGCGCCTGATATTCCTTGTCGGTCAGTGTCAGCGCCGGGGCAACCGTGATGGANTCGCCCGTATGCACACCCATCGGGTCAATATTCTCGATCGAGCAGACNATGATGCAATTGTCGGCCGTGTCGCGCACCACCTCCATCTCGAATTCTTTCCAGCCAAGGATCGATTCCTCGATCAATACCTCGCTGACCGGTGACAGGCGCAGGCCGTTACGGACAATGTCCTCGAACTCGGCACGGTTATAGGCAACGCCGCCACCTTCGCCGCCAAGGGTAAAGGAAGGGCGGATAATGACGGGCAGCCCGACAAAATCCAGCGCGTCCAGCGCATCCTCGAAATTATTGACGGTGCGGGCACGCGCGCATTGCAGGCCAATTTTTTCCATCGCCACGCGGAACAGCTCGCGGTCCTCGGCTTTCTCGATGGATGCCGGCCGTGCGCCAATCATTTCCACGCCGAACTTGTTCAGCGTCCCATCCTTGTCGAGTGCCAGTGCCGTATTCAGCGCTGTCTGTCCGCCCATTGTCGGCAACAGGGCATCAGGACGTTCGGCCTCGATGATACGGGCCACGGTGGCCGGGGTAATCGGTTCGATATAGGTGGCATCCGCCATGCCGGGGTCGGTCATGATGGTTGCCGGATTGGAATTCACCAGAATGACCCGATAGCCTTCCTCGCGCAGCGCCTTGCATGCCTGCGCACCGGAATAGTCGAATTCACATGCCTGGCCGATGATGATCGGTCCGGCACCAATGATCAGGATGGACTGGATGTCGTCGCGGCGCGGCATGGTCAGGCTTTCCTCTCGTCCATCAGGGCGGTGAACCGGTCAAACAGATACCGGGAATCGTGCGGCCCGGGCGAGGATTCGGGATGGTACTGCACGCAAAAGGCGGGTTTCTCGCGGTGTCGCAACCCTTCGATAGACCCGTCAAATAATGAGATATGCGTGACGTCCAGATCATCGGGCACGGTGTCCGGGTCAACGACAAAGCCGTGGTTCTGGCTGGTGATTTCGATGCGGCCGGTTGCCAGATCCTTGACCGGATGATTGGCGCCGCGNTGCCCNCGATCCATCTTGTGCGTGTTCGCGCCCATCGCCANCGCCATCAGCTGATGCCCGATACAGATGCCNAAGANCGGCATGCCGGANTCNATAAGGGTGCTGATCTCACCGGCGGCATAGCTGCCCGTGGCGGCAGGGTCCCCGGGGCCGTTCGACAGAAACACCCCGTCGGGCGCCATTTTCAGGATATCCGCGGCCGTTGTCTGTGCCGGTACAACGGTGACATCGCATCCGGCATCCGTTAGACAGCGCAGAATATTGTGCTTGCAGCCAAAATCCATGGCGACAACCCGGTGGCGCGGTGTGGCTGCGCGGTGGCGCGCGGCAAGAAAATCCCAGCTGCCTTCTATCCAGGGAGCAGCTGATTCGCCTGTCACCTCGATGGCAAGGTCCATGCCGGCCAGTCCGGGCCAGCCCTGCGCCATGGCGACCAGCTTTTCGGTGTCGATATTGCCATCAGGATCATGGCAGATGACACCGGTTGGTGCACCGCTATCACGAATGCGGCGGGTCAGCGCCCTTGTATCAATCCCGGCGATGCCCGGCAGGTTGTTGTCTTTCAGCCAGCTGTCCAGGGATGATGTTGCGCGCCAGTTGGCATCCGCAGTCGGCAGCTGGCGCGTGATCATGCCCAGCGCGGCCGCGTCGCCCGTTTCATGGTCCTGTGCGTTTGCGCCGACATTGCCGATATGGGGAAATGTAAATGTGATGATCTGCCCGGCATAGGACGGGTCTGTCATGATTTCCTGATAGCCGGTCATCGAGGTATTGAAACAGACCTCGCCCACATTTGTGGTGGCGGCGCCAAAGCCAATGCCGGGAAATACGGACCCATCAGAAAGAACAAGAACGGCTGTCGGGTTTGTCCGAAGTGCCTGCGGCGCGGCGTGAGGCCGGCCAGAGTTCCTGTTCTGTGCCATGGCTATCCTTGCGTTTCCTTGTATATGGACAATCCGGTTACCCGGATTTCGTCTTTCTGGACGGATCGGAAAGATACCCGCATATTGTGTCGGGAAGATCCGTGTGCGCAAAAGCTGGTGTGTGATACATAAGGCAGACAGGCCGGTCAAGTGGTGCTATGGGAAATGCGACGCCACTTGCGGAATTTGGCCGAAACCGGTACAAGCCGCCACGCTGTCAGCGGCGCGATCAAGGTTCGCCGGACAGCGCATTGCGCCGGGGCCGGTGGCTCTGCAGGATGGCGATTAAGGCAGGTTTACGATGGCTACATTACGCGAAGACATCGCCTCGGCGATGAAGGAAGCGATGAAAGCAAAGGATCAGGCGGCGCTGGCAACGCTGCGCCTGATCAGCGCTGCATTAAAGGACCGTGATATCGCGGCCCGCGGCAATGGCAACCAGGATGGCATCAGTGATGATGAAATTCTGTCGATGCTGCAGACCATGATCAAACAGAGGCACGAATCGGCAAAGATGTATCGCGATGGCAACCGCCCTGAACTCGCCGAATCAGAAGAGGCCGAGATTGCGATCATCACCGGTTTCCTGCCGGCGCAGCTGGGCGCGGTGGAAGTTGATGCCGCGATCGCGGCCGCAATCGAATCCTCCGGTGCCGCCTCTATCAAGGATATGGGGCAGGTGATGGCGCATCTGAAGGCGAATCACGCCGGGCAGATGGATTTCTCGGCAGCAAGCCAGGCAGTGAAATCAGCTCTTATGGCAAAGGGGTAACCCGGCTGCCTGCTTGCAGGTCCGCGCGCTGCGCTTCATGATGCTGGCCTCAGTTTTTTTCAACAGCGGGCAGGCGTCACATTGGTGCTGACCGCACCATCGGAGACACATGGCCGTACCACCCGAATTTCTGGAAGATCTGCGCCAGCGTATCCCGCTGTCCGATATCATCGGCAAGCGGGTCAAGCTGACCCGCAAGGGCCGGCGGCATAGCGGTCTGTGCCCCTTCCATTCGGAAAAGACACCGTCCTTCTCGGTGGTCGACGACCAGGGCTTTTATCACTGCTTTGGATGTGGCGTGCATGGTGATGCCATTTCCTTTCTGCGCGAAACGGACGGGCTGGATTTCATGGAAGCGGTCGAGCGGCTTGCCGGCATGGCCGGCATGGAGGTGCCGCGCAGCGCGCCTGAAGACCCTGATCGCCAGCGACAGCGCAAGGCGGCGCTCGATATATTGGAAGAAACCACGCGTTTCTTTCAGGCGGCGCTGCTGCGCGATGACGGGTCCGCGGCGGCGCGCTATCTGCAGGGGCGCGGGCTTGGTGAGNCGGCATTGTCGACTTACCGTCTGGGCTATGCGCCGCGAAGCGGGCTNCGTACCGCCTTGTCGGCACGCGGGTTCAGTGATGATGACATGCTGGCTGCCGGCGTGATCCGGCGCAGTGACCGCGATGGCTCGCTCTATGACTATTTTCGCGACAGGGTGATGTTTCCGATCGAGGACCGGCAGGGACGGGTGATTGCCTTTGGGGCCCGCGCCCTTGGCGATGCGCAGCCAAAATATCTCAATTCCGGCGAGGGGCCGACCTTCTCGAAGAAACAGGTTCTTTATGGCTGGGTGCAGGCGCGCGAGGGGATGCGGCGCAAATTGCCGCTGGTCGTTGCGGAAGGCTATATGGATGTGATTGCCATCCAGCAAAGCGGGGTCGCGACCGCGGTGGCGCCGCTGGGAACCGCCCTGACCGAAGAACAGATCGGACATCTCTGGAAGCTGCATGATGATCCGATCCTGTGTTTTGACGGTGATGCCGCCGGTCAGCGTGCCCAGATGCGTGCCTTGGAACGGTTGCTGCCGGTCCTGACCCCGGGGCGCTCGGCCCGCCTTGCCCTGTTGCCCGAAGGCAAGGACCCGGACGACCTGCTGCGCAGCGCGGGTTCAGACGGCCTGTTAAAAATACTGGCCACGGCGCGATCGCTTGTCGACAGCTTGTGGATCGGGATGGCGGCGCAGCATGATCTGCGCCAGCCGGAACAACGCGCCGAATTCTGGCAGCAGGTCCGCGGCATGGTGCGCCAGATTGGCCATAATCAGGTGCGCAGTGCCTTTGCGGATGATATCGAGGCGCGAATCGCGGCCATGCGCACGGCCAGCCGCGGTGATGCACGCGGCGGTGACACCATGCGTGCGCGGCCCCGTGTGCGCCGTCCGGCGACGGGGGCGATTCACCGCCATCGCGCCATTTGCGCGCTGGTGATGGCGCATCCCGGCCTGCTTGCCGAGCTGTTTGAAAAGCTGCTCAGCATCGATTCAGGCGATGAGGCGCTCGAAAGGTTGAAAAAAGCGGCGATTGACGCAGTAATCCGCGATCCAGACCTTGACGCGGCGGCCTTGAGGCATCATCTAAACGGGTTGAATTTCGTTGATGAACTGAACGTGCTGGAGGGGGAGGAACTGAAGGCGCGGATGCCGTTTGACCCGACAAAACTGTCCAGTGAAGAAGCAGGGCGGCAGGTTGCCGAGCTTTTGCAGCTTGTATCTGGCGCATCGGGTCTTTTTTCCTCACCAGGCATATCGACACGTTGAGGCGTGACGGAAACTGGAGCCGGCGATATGTGATGTCGCCATCCGCGAGTGAAGATCCGGCCACGGGGCTGGCGGTTCACTCGCCAAGACAAAAGTGACGGTCTGCGGGGCCCGTATTGGTTGTATCAGGCGACTGATGATGCGGTGCTGGCAGATTCCCCGACAAGGGGGCAACCGATAACTGGAAAGCGGACGACGTTAATGGCAGTCAAGGCAACGCAGCAGAGTGAAACAGACATTGCGCCAGCTGAGGGTGCGGACGGCGCATCCGGCGCGGATGCCGCGCAGCAGGCCATCAAGACGCTTATGCGTCTTGGCAAGGAGCGCGGCTATATCACCCATGATGAGCTGAATGCCGCTTTGCCCGAGGGCGATTACACATCCGAACAGATTGACGATTACATGTCGAAACTGTCTGAGATGGGCGTCAATGTTGTCGAGGCTGCCGATACCGAGGAAAGCGCCGAGGGCGAGGAAGAGGAAGCCCGCGCCACTGGCAATGTGTCCGACAGTGATGTGTCCGGCACCGACGATCCGGTGCGGATGTATCTTCGCGAAATGGGTAGCGTAGAGCTGTTGTCGCGCGAGGGCGAGATCGCCATTGCCAAGCGCATCGAGGCTGGCCGCGAACTGATGATCGGCGGGATCAGCGAATCCCCCCTGACCATCCGCGCCCTGCTGCACTGGCGCGACCAGATTGCCGATGGTGTGGTGCCGCTGCGTGACATTATCGATCTTGAAACCACCTATGCGCGTATCAATGGCAGCCCGGTAGACGAGGCGCCGATCGACAGCATGGGGGATGGCATCCAGGATTCCGACCTCGAGGATGACGAGGACGAGGAAGAAGAAGAGGAAGAAACGGAAGAGGAAGAGGGTGAATATGGCGATGCCGACACCGACACCTCGACCCGCGACGCCAATAGTGGTGACGAGAGCGAAGATATGAACATGTCGCTGGCAGCGATGGAAGATGCCATCCGCGACCAGATGATGGCCCTGTTCGACGATATCGCCAAGCTGTTCAAGCAATTCAGCAAGTCGCAGGACCGCCGCCTTGCGCGCATGTCCGAGGACGAACAGCTGCCGACCCGCAGCGAGACCACGCATATGGAACTCAAGGTGCGGCTTGTCGAGCTGATGGAAGGGGTGAATTTCAATCCGGCGCGGATTGAGGCCCTGTCCGACCAGCTGTTCATGCTGAACCGGCATGTGACCGGGCTGGATGGCCGGCTGATGCGGCTGGCGACCAGCGCCGGCCTGACCCGCCAGCAGCTGCTTGAGGCATGGAATGGCCGTGAATGTGTCGAATCATGGCCCGGCGACAGCTATCGCAGCAACCAGTGGCGCAAGCTGAAGGCGCAGCATGGCGACGAGCTGGCGGAAATCCAGGACAAGATCCGGCTTGTTGTCGATGATGTGGGGCTGTCTGTCCCCGAATTCCGCAGCATCATCCAGACCATCCAGCGGGGCCAGCGCGAAAGCGCGCGCGCNAAAAAGGAAATGGTCGAGGCGAATCTGCGGCTGGTGATTTCGATTGCCAAGAAATACACCAATCGCGGCCTGCAGTTCCTTGACCTGATTCAGGAAGGCAATATCGGCCTGATGAAGGCGGTTGATAAATTCGAATATCGCCGCGGCTATAAATTNTCGACCTATGCCACATGGTGGATTCGCCAGGCGATCACCCGTTCGATCGCCGACCAGGCGCGCACCATCCGGATTCCGGTGCATATGATCGAGACGATCAACAAGCTGGTGCGCACATCACGNCAGATGCTGCACGAAATTGGCCGNGAGCCGACACCCGAGGAGCTGGCGGAAAAACTGTCCATGCCGATCGACAAGGTGCGCAAGGTGCTGAAGATCGCCAAGGAGCCGATCAGCCTGGAGACGCCGATTGGCGACGAGGAAGACAGCCACCTTGGCGATTTCATCGAGGACAAGAACGCGGTGCAGCCGCTGGATGCCGCCATCCACGCCAATCTGCGCGAAACCACCACGCGGGTGCTTGCCAGCCTGACCGCGCGTGAGGAACGTGTGCTGCGGATGCGGTTTGGCATCGGTATGAATACCGACCATACGCTGGAAGAGGTTGGCCAGCAATTCAGCGTNACGCGCGAGCGGATTCGCCAGATTGAGGCCAAGGCGCTGCGCAAGCTGAAGCACCCGTCGCGNTCACGCAAACTGCGCAGCTTCCTCGAGAATTGATGTTTTTGGAGCTTTGACCCCTTTGCCACGCCACCCTCGTCGCGGTACTGTTCAGCCGGGTCATCTTCCCCTTGGGGGCCTGTAGTTCAATTGGTTAGAACCCACGGCTCATAACCGTGTTGTTGCAGGTTCGAGTCCTGCCGGGCCCACCACCCCTTTTCGCATGATTATCCGTTGAACATGCCGCGCCATGCTGGCGCTATAGTCCTTTCGGATAAATGTCCGGGGAATACAGCAGCTTGCCAATATTCCGGCTTTGCGCATCGTGCATTACAGGTTAACCTTGCGTCGACTTCACGGCCATCTGCGCCTCGGTCGGCATGCCGCGCGTCGTCATCGGCTCGGCCCAGATCCCCTGAAGCGCCGACACGGCCTCGTCGCTGTTCGCCCGTCTGGCTCTGTGTCGGGATCAAAACACCGCGCCTCCGCAAGCCAACCACCACCGTTAGCGTCACCCCTGTTGGTGCACCAAAGCGCCGGCCACCCATGTCTGGCGGATATCTGCCGGTGTGGCCAGCATGATGATCTTCTGCAGCAGCGCGTCATCGACAGCTGCCGCACTGGTGTGCGGGTCATCCTGACCGCTATCCCCGCGGCTGGTATCCCCACGTCTGCTATCCACACGTCTGGTATCCCTGCGTCTGCTATCTCTGGGCCCACTATCCCCGTGCCCGCTATCCCCGTGCCCGCTATCCAGCAGATGGTCATGGGGCAGCTGGACCAGCATCGCATCGAACTGGCGGCCGGGCGCAAAACATCCGACCGGCAGGTCCAACGCGATGGCACCGCCCATGGTGGCCAGCCAGAAGGCGGTGCGGAAATCGACACGGTTTTGCGGGCGGCCACGCGCCGCGGCGGGCTTGTCCGCATCAACGCCCTCTTCCAGCATCCGCGATGCGGTGACGGTCATGCGCGCATTTTCCATCAGCGACGCCGAGGGCCCGCCGGAAATATCGGTGCCAAGCCCCACATGCAGCCCTTTTTCAAGCGCGGTGCGCAGCGGGAATACAGCATTCGAGAAATACACATTTGACAGCGGGCAATGCGCCACGCCGGCTCCGGCCGCCGCAATCAGCGCCATGTCATCATCATCAATGAAGGTGCCATGCGCCAGCACNGTCCGCCGTGTCAGCAGGCCNAAATCACGCAGCGCGGCGGTATCGCTCTTGCCCATCCGGTCATGCACATGATGATGTTCCCAGTCACTTTCCGAACAGTGGGTCTGCACATGCGCCCCCGTTTCCGCCGCCAGCGCGCCCAGCCCGCGCAGCGCCGCATCGGAACAGCTGGGAATGAAACGCGGGGTGATGGCNGGCAGNACCCGCCCGTNATTACCGNCAAGNCGNGGNACGGCTTCGACAAAGCGGGCGGTATCGGCAACGGAANCCGCCGGCGAGGCATCGCGGTAATTGTCCGGGCAGCTTTCGGCAAGGTCCATCGCCACCCGGCCGACAAGCGCGCGCTGGCCCATCTCGATGCAGATTTCGGCAAGCCGCAGGCTGGATTCATAATGGATGGTGGCAAAATACATCGCGGTCGTTGTGCCATTGGCCAGCAGCCGGCGCACCAGCGCGCGATAGACGCGGTCAGCAAAATCGAGATCNGAATACCGGGANTCCAGCGGAAAGGTNTGGGTTTGCAACCAGATTTCCAGCGGCACATCCAGCGCCTGACCCAGCTGCGGGAATTGCGGCGCATGGATATGCAGATCGACAAAGCCCGGCAGCAGCACACCCTGGCCGCGCAGATCGGTCACGGGCGTAGGGGCGGCGAATGGCCCGCCGGGGGCACGTAACGGGTCGTCGGGCCGCAACACCGCCGTGATGGTGCCGCCTTCAACCGCAATCAGCGCGTCATCGATACGTTCAATGGCAGCGGTCTCGCCAGCCTGCAGGCCAGGCGCATGGAACAGATCCGCCCTGAAAAAGACCGTTGTCATGATAGCGTGCCCTGCGGTTCGGCCTGTTTTTTTCTTAAGGTAATAATCGTCGGCATTCATGGCCGCGCGCCCTGTCTGTATCCGGGTTTACAATAAGGCCAGCAGCTGTGCAATTGCCATGCTGCCAAGCGCGGTCAGGGTCAGCACCATCCCGCCAATGCGCAGCGGCATGCTATGCGCCAGAAAGCCGAAACAAAAACCATGTGCCAGGCGCCCGACAAGGAACATCGCGCCACAGCTATGCAGCAGGGTTGCAGACGCGCTTGACTGCTCGGCAATCAGCATCAGGACCAGCATGATCGGTGTATATTCGGCAAAATTGCCATGACCGCGAATGGCGCGTTCGAGACTGCGCTTGTCATCGCCGGCACGCTTCAGAACAGCGAATAGGGGGTTGCCCCTCAGCGCAATGACCCGCAGGGAAAGGAGGATAAAAAAAAGGGCGAGCAGGCTGGCATAGAGCGACGTGATGATGGGGAAATGCGACGTGATCATGGGGGGATGCAGTCCTTTTCTGGTCCGTATCGCAGACTGTATCCATCGTTAACCGCAGGACCAAACCCACAATCTCGGGCATGCAATCTCGGGCGCGCAATCAGGCAAGGCTGCGTATATATCTTTCCTGACCTTCTGTCTCGATCGCGCCGGGGCGGCAGCGGCGTATGGCGGCGATGGCCTCATCCGCCGCGACACCGCGCCAGACCAGCAATGCGGCAGCAAGCAATCCGCTGCGGCCAAGGCCGGCCCGGCAATGGATGGCAAGCCGCGCGCCCTCATCCAGAATCACGGACAGATCTGCCAGCAGCTGCTGGAAGGCGGCGGCCTGGTCAGGTTCGGGCACGGCGCGGTCGGTAATCGGAAAGTCACGCCAGTCGAGGCCTGCTGCCACCGCTTGCGCCGCCAGCGACGGCACCCCGATCAGCCGGCATTCATCGGCATCGATCAGGCTGACAACAGACGAGATACCAAGGCCGGCAAGATGACCAAGGTCCTGTGCCAGCAGTGATGGCGGCACCCGCACACCGTCACGGCTGCCCGGGCACCGGCAAAGGCCCAGCCCGTGCGCCGGCAGCGCCGGGTGATCAATCCATGATAATCTGAACTCNGAACCGGNTGCGGTTGGTGTCGGGNCGGGCGGTGTCGGNGCGGGCGGCATGAACAGTCCTAGAACCCGTAAGTCAGCGANAGCACAAGCGCCGCATCACGGGCCAGTGCGGCACTGGCCGGATCATCCTCGAACTTTGTCGGCCATNTGGCGCTGACATCCGCGGTTACAGCATCATTGATGCGGCGGCTGCCGGTCAGGCTGACCAGCTGCGCCCCGTTATCCAGATCGCGCGATACCAGCAGCATCGCCTCGCTATCCTCGACATCGTTGAACAGCAGCCGCGCGCCAACCGCCAGATCGTTCTGGAAACCGCTATGGGCAGTGGCCTTGCGGCTGTCGCGTGCGATCTCGGCAATCAGCACAAGATCGCGGCCAGACCTGTCAACATCATAGATATTATGCTCAATCCCCAGCACGGCCGCGCGATAGGATTTTACCGTGCCATTCAGATCATACTGGCCGGACCGGCGGATGAATTCGCCTTTAACAGCGCTGTCACCGCGAAGATACAGGACATCAACCCCTGTCTGGGTAATCCGGCTGTAATCCGGCTGCAGGGTGCCGTCAGCCTGCGGCAGCAGACGCGGGTTGACCCCGGTGCCACGGAACCAGCTCAGCCCGAGATCCACATCCCCGAAAAAGCCGGACCAGCGCAGCGCTGTTGCCAGATCGTCCTTCTTGGCGCCATGGCTGAAACTGTGCTGGCGGCGCACCGGCAGACCGGGCCGTTCACGCAGGGCCGCGCCAGGGTAGATATTCGGCACAAAATCGATGGCAAGCAGGTCGACTTGTCCCGGCCCGACAGGCCAGGATACCCGCAACATCGGCGCACCGCGCTTTTCACCGCGCATCAGCCCGCGACTGAAATCGCGACTGTTGACGACATCGACAGGATTATAGCTTTCGGTCTGGCCCCAGAACAGAATGGTGCTGCCGAACAGGATATCGGCATCGCCAACCCGCGTTGTGACATGCGCCTCGCGCAGATCAGCGCTGCCATGTCCGGCCGACCCACCGGATAGGCGGGGCTGCAGCAGGAAGGTGGCACTGTCCGCCTCGAGATAGAGTTCGGGACGCGCCTCAACATGACTGAAGCTGTCCTTTTGTCCTGCATAGGCGGCCTTGCGTGGATACCAGCTTGCCTCCAGCGTGACCTCGCCCTGCTGCTCGCTGTAAATCTCGGCAATGGCGGCAGACGGTGTCTGGCATGCCAGCCCGCCCGCCAGCACAGCCACAATTGTCATGATGCGGGCTGATGCACCGCCCCGTGCCCGCTTACAGGCCAGCTCTGAAAACGCGGTCATTAACGGCTTGCCTTGGCCAGTCCTTGCGGTGTGAAGTCGCGCGCACCAAGACCGTTGGCAAAGCTGTATTCATCCCATGTCAGGGTGGTGGATTTGCCTGTCTGGCTGTTGTTCATCGTCATCACATGGGCGCGCCAGTAAGCATCCAGATATTGCCGGTAATCACTAAAGACCAGNGATTTTTCCAGGTCGCCGCGGCGATTGTAGAAATCAATNCGGTGGACCCGGTATTCCGCAAGATCGATAAANGATACGCGGCGCGAATAACCCGACTTCTTGTTTTTGGGCCGGCTTTCGACGGCGGCGCAGGTCAGGCTGGCATCATGCGTACAGGGGGCGTCTTCCAGCCAGATATGGTGGTTGTCGGCCACTTCCTCGGACCCCAGATCCTCGTATGAGAATTCCGACGACACGAATTTGCCGGTCCGGTTTGATGACGAAATCCGTTTCACTCGCTTGACGGCCGGCAGGAAAATCCACTGCGAATCATCATCCGGTTCGATCTTCGAATGTGTCAGCAGGGCGGTGCCGCGCACATCACGCGGCTCGGAGAAGGTGATGATCGACATATCGCCAACGGCCGCATCTTCGGCCTCCAGAATAGTCGACCGGAATTTGCGGACGGACTCATTGCCGGCTTTGTTCTTCAACACCATTTCACCTTCAACGGTTACATCGCCCCAGCCACGGTCGCGNNTNTCGACNTCGGTTGCGATCTCNAGACCGCGCGGGTTGGACATGTCATCAGCGCGGGCATTGCCGGCAGGCANCAGGGTGGCGGCAAGAATGCCGGTTGAGAGCAGTGCGGCCAGCGCTGCTGGCGTTGCGGAAATCTTCATCTGTTTCATCCTGTCCAGAAAGATCAGAAGCGGGGGAAGGAAAAGAAAATCAACGAACAGCGCAAAGGCCAATGTGATGGCTGTCAGCTGCGCCATATCGCGATTGACGGCAAAGCCCGACTGGCCAAGGATGGCAAATCCCACGACAAGGCCGAGCGAGGTTACGGTCAGGGCCATGCCGACCGATTTGAAGGCATAGCGCACACTGTCCTCGGCGCTGTCGCCGCGCTTGCGGGCGTTGGCATATTTCAGCATGAAATGCACCGTGTCATCGACGACAATGCCGAGCGTCATGGCAACGACGATGGAAACGGCCAGCGTGACATTGCCCACCATATATCCCCACAGGCCGAAACCCATCAGCGCCGGCAACAGGTTTGGCACCAATGAGACAATGCCAAGCTTGAGGTTGCGCAAAACAAGGAAGATCACAAAAGAAATGAAGATCAATGCCAGTGTTGTTCCCTGCAGCATCGAGGGGACATCCCGTGCCGAGATCATTGTATAGACATGTGACTGACCGGTGACCGGGCTTTTCAGCTCCGGCGCGTTGCTGTCAAACCAGCCCTGAATCTTGTCATCCAGCGCCAGCAGCTGGCGCGTTGTCGCATAGCCGACAAAGGCCGAAATGCGCGTTGAAGACCGGTCAACATTGATCTGGTCGGTCAAATCCATGCCATAGCCGAGTGACAGCTCGTAAAGGAACAGGAACTGCGAGGCTTCCTCATCCGTGTCCGGTATCCGGTAATAGGCCGGATCATCGCCATTCATATTCATGTTCAGCCGTTTGATCGTATCGCTGAGCGAACGGATGTGGCTGATTTCGGGCTGGTCGCGCAGAAAGGCGGACAGGGCGTCCAGCTTTTGCAGATAGGCAACCGAATTGATGCCATTCTCGACACCTGTTTCGACTGAATATTCCAGCACATTCAGGCCGCCAAGTTCCGTCTCATACAGATCAGTGGCCTGACGTGTCTCGAAGCTCTCGTCAAAATACCGCAGGAAATCATCCTCAAGCTTGATTTGCGAGATGCCGGCGGCAAAGGCGATGATGACCACNGGGATGCCCACAAGAAGCCGCTTCTGGTTGCGGATCACGAATTCGCCAAGTGCCACCATCATGCGGTCCACGGATGCGGTATCCTTTTTCTGGCGGATCGGGATCCAGCAGATCAGCCCGGGCAGCAGGAAGATGGTAAAGATCCAGACACCGATCATGCCGCCAGCGACCATGTTGCCAAGCTGGCGNAAGGGAGGNGAGATCGAGAAATTCAGCGANAGAAAGCCGATGGCGGTGGTGAAGACNGCCACGGTGATTCCCAGNCCNTGATCGGTCAGCGCGCGGCGTGCCCAGATNGTGCGATCTGATGTCTGCTGCATTGTCTGCCGCACCGAGGATAGGACATGCACACTGCTGGCAACCGCGAGGGTNATCACCATCAGCGGTGCCACNGCGGTGGCGGAATTGATTGGCACGCGTGTCCAGCCAAGGGCGCCAAGCGAGACNAGCGCAGACAGGGCGGCAAGGATCAGGATCAGCAGCGATCCTGTGACCGACCGCAGCAGCACGCCGACCACCACAAGCATCGCCACCAGCATGGCCGGGGTCAGGGTTTCGCCATCTCTCTGGCTGGCGGTGGCAAATGCCTGGCTGACAGCAACTGATCCGCTGGCCTTGAAGGTGATATCGGGATAGTCCGCGCGATACCGTTCCAGCAATGGCTCGGCCTCGGAAATAATGTCCGGAATCTCGGTAACAAGATCAACGCCCGGCAGACGGAAAATGACCGAAATCGCGGTGGCGCTGGCATCGTCATTGATCAGGCTGTTGCGGATTTCCACACGGTCCAGCGCAACGGCGCGCGCCGCGGCGGCCTCGGCGTCCGTGACCATTGATGGTTCCGGCACAAGATCCTCAACCACCATCATGTCACCATCAGCATAGGTGTTCTGGAAACGGGTGATCGAATTGACAAGCCGCACATAGGGCAGGTTCCACAATTCTTCGGTCATCGCGCCAATGGCGCCAAGCGTGCGTGGTGTGAAAACTTCGCCATCCTTGGGGACAATGACAATCGCCAGATTGTCGTCCTTGGCGAATTCCTGCTCGAATCTGTCGAGGAGAATTTTGTCCGGGTTGTCCGCTGCCATGAAGACACGGCCATCGGTATCAAGCTTCAGATTGGGGATGCCTGCATAGACAGCAAATGCCATCAGCATCGTAACGAATGCCATCTTGATCCTGTTATTCACAACGAAATCGGCAAGCCGTTCCATATGCCCAACTCCTGTTAACGGTCTGAATTACGATGAGCGTCCCAAAAGGCCACTCCTGCGGCTTCCATCTAGGTGCCGCAACCCTCCTGGCCTCGGCACCGCAATCATGTCCAGACCATCTCGCAAGACGAATCTGGCAGACTGGCATGTTCTGTGCGACCGGCAACAACATTCCCGGCGCGGCCTGTCAGTGTTTTTTGAGCAGAAACCTCTGGAAAAAACGCCTAGCATGCCACCCATGATATAGGCAATGACCATGGTGGCAATCAACAGTGACAGCATATGTTGGCGATTGCCGCCGCCGCATCCAGCTTGTAGCATCACGCAACACCCGTTGGTGTTCTGTTTCTGGTACAGTTCGAAAGGACCTATGTCATGCGTGACGCTGTTATCGTTTCAACCGCCCGCACCCCCATTGGCAAGGCCTATCGCGGTGCCTTCAATAACACGCAAGCGCAGACACTTGGCGGGCATGCCATTGCCCATGCGGTCGATCGCGCCGGCGTCGCCCCCGCTGAAATCGAAGATGTTGTCATGGGGGCTGCACTGCAGCAGGGGTCGACCCATATGAATGTTGCGCGGCAGGCGTTGATCCGCGCCGGCCTGCCAACCAGCGTGCCGGGGATGAGCCTTGACCGGCAATGCTCGTCCGGCCTGATGTCCATTGGTGTGGTCGCCAACCGCATCCAGCTTGGTGAAATCACAACCGGTGTTGCTGGCGGGTTGGAATCGGTGTCGCTTGTTCAGACCCCGCAAATGAATATCGACAGGCTTGTCGATCCGTGGATCGAAACACACCGACCGGACGTCTATATGACCATGCTGGAAACGGCAGAGATTGTGGCAGATCGCTATGGTGTGTCGCGCGACGCGCAGGATGAATATGCGGTTGAGTCGCATCGGCGCACGGCCGAAGCCCAAGCCGCCGGCCGGTTTGACGCCGAGATTGTGCCGCTGCCCAGCGTGATGAAAGTCAAAGACCGCGAGACAGGAGAGGTTACCGACCGGGCGGTCACGCTGGATGCCGATGAAGGGGTGCGCCCGAATACGAATTTTGAAGGTCTGCAGACGTTGCAGCCGGTCTTCAAGGATGGGCAGAAAGTGACCGAGGGCAGCTATATTACGGCCGGCAATGCCTCGCAACTGTCCGACGGGGCGTCGGCTGTCGTGGTGATGGCGGCAGACGAGGCTGCGCGTCGCGGTCTTGCGCCGCTCGGCATGCTGCGCGGCATTGCTGTTGCCGGGTGTGATCCAGAGGAAATGGGTATCGGCCCGGTCTTTGCCGTGCCCAAATTGCTGGCGGCACACGGGCTGCAAATCGATGATATCGACATCTGGGAGCTGAATGAGGCCTTTGCCTCACAGGTCTTGTATTGCCGTGACCGGCTTGCCATTGATCCTGAAAAATACAATGTGTCCGGCGGGTCCATAGCTGTTGGGCATCCTTACGGCATGACCGGTGCCCGCCTCGCGGGCCACCTGTTGATCGAAGGCAAGCGGCGCGGGGCAAAGCGCGGCGTCGTGTCGATGTGCATCGGTGGCGGCATGGGTGCGGCCGGGCTTTTTGAAATTTTCTAAAACCCGGTGCCGCGATCTACGCTATTGCGCAATGACACCTGATATGGAGAAGACGCAAATATCCAAAGACAAAATAATATGGCCTTTATTGGCAAATTTAATGTAACTTTTGTATGAAGATCTTTGGTGTTTTTGTCGGGCGGCTTTAGCGCCTTGCTGGGACGGTACGATGATTGATCAACAGGACTACCAGCTTTTGAAGACGATTGGCGAGCAGGGTTCGGTCCAGCGCGCCGCAAGTGCCTTGGGCGTGTCCTGGCCATCTATTTCAAAGCGATTGGCAAAAATCGAAAGCAAGCTCAATGTGANGCTGTTTGAACGGCGGCGCGGCAGAAGCGGTATTGCGCCTTTGCCTGTGGTTGNCCGCGTTCTCGCTGAATATGAGAGCTTTTCCAAAACGCTGTCACAGGCGATCGAGGACAATTCGTCCGCCAATGGTCACAAACAACAAGCCAACATACGGGTTGGTGTCGGGTCAACCATTGGCACCGGCGATATTGACCGCGCCATGGAAATAGCCGGCAGGCTGGGTGACCTTGCGATCACCGATCTGAGTACAAACACGGCCCTGAAAGCGTTGGAGGATGGTCATGTGGATCTCGCGCTTCTGGCCGAGCCGTCCTATCCGGACCATTTCAAGAGTTACCTCGTCTCGATAGACCCGTTTCAGGTTGCCTTTCCAACAGGGCACAGGTTTGAGAATCAGAGCAGCATTCAGCTGAGCGATCTTGATCAGGAGTACTATATCAATCGCAGCCTGTGCGAGTTTCCCCGGTATTTCGCTGAACAGACAGGTGGCGAGGTGATCAAGCCAGAGGGCGTCAGGGATGGCCCACACAGGATTACGAACGAGGTTGTCGCGCAGATTATGATCCGCCGGGGACATGGTGTTGCTGTCATTCCGGAATCGCTTGTTGTGTTGCAGGGTCTGAAAACGCGCGCGCTTGTGCGTCCGTCAATCAACCGCAGGATCGCGCTTGTGGCGCTTGCTGATTCGCCGCTCAATCAGAGGCTGCAGTCAAACGACATACCAGCGGTGTCGCGCGGCAAAGACTGATCTCTGCTGCCGGAACAGGGCGCAGAGACCCCGTGCGGCATAATGGCTCCGGTGCAGTGATGCGCCCTTNTATTGAATGCTGTTGCAAGCATGGTTAGCATGCCGNACATATNAATNCGNATTTTNGCATTGTTGCNAGAGATTATNCCCCATGCCCGANTCCCCGTACCAGNCAGCGCTGATCGCCCTTGNTTCNCTTCTGGGCGACCGCCTGTCGACAGGCGCATCGGTGCTGGCCCTNCATNCGCGCGACGAGGCNCATANNNCANCGGCGATGCCTGATGCGGTGGCGTTTCCGCAGACAACNGANGAGGTCGNNGACATTGTAAANATCTGTGCGNCGCATGGCTGTCCGGTCATACCCTTCGGGATNGGCACATCGCTGGAAGGGCATGTCGTGCCCGTTCATGGCGGGNTCAGTGTCGATCTCAGCAGGATGAATGCGGTTCTGNANATCAACAGCCGNGACATGACGGCCACTGTCGAACCCGGTGTCACCCGCACGCANNTGAATGAGGCTTTGCGTGCGACCGGACTGATGTTCACGGTCGATCCGGGGGCAGATGCGACCATCGGGGGCATGACGGCGACCCGTGCGTCGGGAACGAATGCCGTGCGATATGGCACTATGCGCGAGAATGTCATGGCGCTGGAAGTGGTGCTGGCCGACGGGCGCATCATACGCACCGGCAGCAAAGCCCGTAAATCATCGGCCGGTTATGACCTGACGCATCTGTTAGTCGGGTCCGAGGGGACACTCGGCATCATTACGGAAATCACTGTCCGCCTGTTTGGCCAGCCGGAAGAGGTCATGGCGGCCACCTGTGCGTTCGAGACGGTTGAAGGGGCAGTGGACGCGGTCATGATGGCCATCCAGTCAGGGTTGCCGATGGCGCGGATTGAATTGCTTGATGACCTGCAGATGCGCGGCATGAATATCCGGAACCCGGATATGCAGCTTCCTGAAACACCGCACCTCTTTCTTGAATTTCACGGCAGCGCGACCGCGCTTGAGGATCAGATCACAATTTTTGTCGATATCGCTGCCGAACATGGCGGGTCCGGGCTGAACTGGGCAACAAAGGCCGAGGATCGCAACCGTCTGTGGAAGGCGCGCCATGATGCCTATTATGCGGCAAAGGCGCTGCGGCCGGGGGCGGAAGGCTTTGTNACGGATTGCTGTGTGCCGATCTCGCATCTGGCTGAGGCGATTGCCAGGGCGCGGGTCGAAATTGAGAAGTCCGGCCTTGTCGCACCAATCCTTGGCCATGTCGGGGATGGTAATTTTCATCTTGTGGTCCTGATTGACCCTGACAGCCGTGACGAGCTGGATGCCGCCCATGCTCTTGCTGGTGCGCTCAACATGATGTCGATCGACCTTGGCGGCACGATGACGGGCGAGCATGGGGTCGGCCTCGGCAAAAAGCCTTATATGCAGGCTGAACACGGCGACGCCTATGCGGTGATGGCCACCATAAAACAGGCTATGGACCCGCAGAATATCATGAATCCGGGCAAGATCGTGTCGATCAACTGACGCCCCAGCCTTGTTGGCGTGGCAGATATGCGGAGACCGACAACATGATGCGCCTTGTCATTCTCGTAGCGGTCACTGTTATCCTTGTGGTGCTGCTGGCACGCCTGTTCCCGCGGTTTCGCACGCAGCTGCGCCGGGTGCTGGCCAGCCCCTTTGTGCGCCGAATCCTCTTCGGGGCGGTGCTGCGACTCATCAGGCTTCTGATTTTCCGCCGGTAACGGGGCTGCCCGTGATCGCCATCCGCCCATAACGGGCCGGCTTCAGGACGCCATGTCAGGATCTGGACGGCGCGGCGTGACCAGTGCCAGCCCGATCAGCATCACCACAAGCGATGCCCAGACCCAGACAGAATGGGTCTCGCCGAACAGCGCAATTCCCCAGAACACCCCGGCAAGTGTGACGAGATAGCCGCACAGGCTGGCAAAAAGCGGACCGGCAATATTGATCACATAAATAAAGGATGTGTAGGCACCGGCCGTAATTACCGCCAGTCCGATCACCGCCCATTCCAGCGGCCCGAAAGGCAGGCTGGGCAGAAACATATGGCCGGACGAAATGGCCAGTGGCCCCATGATGGCGGCCGAAACAAGGTTCATGCCGCATGCGGTACGTACCGGACCGGTTTCATGTGCCCCCGGCCGTGCCAGATAGATATTTTCCAGCGCATAGCAGACCGAACTTACACAGGCCAGCAACACCCAGGGAATGGCGGCGCGGTCGGGAAGGCTGGTATCGGGCACCACCAGCATCAGTATGGCAATGGTGCCGCAGGCGATGCCGGTCATCCGGATGGCCGATTTTTCCTCGCTGCCAAGAAGCAGCGCCATGCCATAGGTCAGTATGGGAATCAAAGTGACGGTGATCGCCAGCACGCCTGCCGAAACATATTCAGCGGCCAGATAGAAACAGCTTGCCGGGACAGATGTCCCCAGAATGGCGACGATGAAATAAAAGCGGATATGGCGCGGTGACATCGGTAGTGGCCGGCCACGTGCAAGACTATAGACCAGCAACAGGCTGCCACAGACCAGATTCTGCCAGAAGGTGATGCCAAAGGCCATGCCACCATTCAGGATGGCAATGCGCGCCACTGAAAAGGACAGCCCCCAGGCGATNCCCATGAACAGCAGCAACAGCCAGGGAATGGCGGACAACAAGAATGACTTAAAACCATGTGCCATGGCGCACCACTCCCGCGGCATGCCCGCCGCGCATCGGGTTGAACTGAACCGGCTGGCACCCGCCGTATACTCCGCCACTCTGCCCGAAATCCAACCGGCGTCAAGATGCTGAATGCAGCTGCCGGCGCGGCGCGCAGGGGCCTGTGCGCCGCTTTGCCTGTCACATCATAAGGCACCATTCGAAAAGACAGCTTTGCCGGGTGTGGAACCACCGCTATATCTTTAAGCCTGCCAGCAATCAAAGGTGCCGCCGATGCTCGTTGAAACTCCTAAGCCCATCACCGATGACACCCGCAGGCCGTCCGATATTCCGATGCTGACCGCATTGCGGCGCGGGATTGCACGACGTTGCCCGGCGTGCGGCGAGGGCCCTGTGCTGGCCGGTTATCTGCGCCGCCTGCCATCCTGTAATGTCTGCGGCGAGGACCTGTCGCACATCCGTGCCGATGACGGGCCCGCCTGGGCAACCCTGATTGTGGTGGGCCATCTGTTGGCACCGTTGATGATCATTCTGGGTCGTGACGAATCCATCCCCGTCTGGACCGCAATCCTGCTGCTGTCGGCGGCGATGCTGGCTGGTGTCTGGCTATGCCTGCCGCGGGCCAAAGGGCTGTTCATCGCCCTGATCTGGCGGACGGGCGCAACAGGTGAAGATGTGTTCGCCCACCCGGCATCGCCCAAAGATGACGGCAATGGCGGCGCGGCGCGCTGACTTTCAAGGCGTGTAATCCCAAAAACACCTGCCGTGCCCATTCTCGCGCGCCCATTCTCCCGGGTCAAATCTCCCGGGCCAGATCTGTCATGAAAAATTTTACCCTTTTTCATTTTGAAGTGAAAATTTGATTGATTTTTTCATTTGCATAGCGCAACGATTTCGAACGTGTTGATGCATGATGCTGCGGGGGGCTGCATTTTGCTGGTGAAGATCGAAAAAAATACGGCTGCCAGTGCGCCGATCCGGTCCTCCGGATCGATTGGCGCGGATATCCGGGCGCTTCGTCGGTCACGTGGCTGGACATTGAGCGATCTTGCCGAACAGCTTGACCGGTCGGTTGGCTGGCTGTCGCAGGTTGAGCGCGGCCAGTCAGAACCGGCCCTTGCAGACATCCGCGGTGTTGCCGCCCTTTTTGACCTTCCCGTCAGCTTCTTTTTCAGCCAGAGCCCGGACACTGCCGAGGCGGCCTATGTCGTGCGCGGTGACAGCCGCCGGACGATGAGCGATGAGGGCAAGGGGTTGGTGGAAAGCCTGTTGTCACCTGACCTGGGCGGCGCTTTCGAGATTGTGCATTCGGTGTTCGAGGCTGGCGCGCGCTGCCCCGAACCGTTTGTGCGTCCAACGGAAGAGGCGGGCTATGTCATTGAAGGGTCGCTGACGCTGATCATCGATGGCGAGAGATTCATACTGAAACAGGGGGACAGCTTTCGCTTTGCCGGCGAGACAATCTCCTGGGTGAATGAAGGCGAGGTGCCTGCGGTGCTGATCTGGGTGATCGCGCCGCCTGTTTATTAATCAGGACTTTTGGAAAAGAGACCGAGCTGAAAACAAGGGACGGGGGATCGTTCCGTTGTGAGGANGAAAGAGAGACTGGACATGGATGACGTATCTGCGCACAGCGAGATGAACAAGGCCACAGGCAANCTGCCNAGCACCGCCCGTGTNGTTGTGATAGGGGGCGGCTCGGTCGGGGCCTCGGTACTGTATCATCTGGCTGAAAAAGGCTGGACNGATGTCGTGCTTCTGGAAAAGAACGAGTTGACCTCTGGGTCAACNTGGCATGCNGCCGGCAACTGCCCGAATTTTGTNGGGTCCTGGACNATGATGAAAATCCAGTCCTACTCNACCAAGCTNTATCGCGAGCTTGGCGAGAAGGTCGACTACCCGATGAATTATCACGTCACNGGGGCGATCCGCCTGGCGCATTCGCGTCAGCGCATGGAAGAGTTCCGCCATGTTGAGCGNATGGGCCNGCAGATGGGNGTCGAATTNCAGGAAATGTCGCCATCCGAGATGCAGGNGGTNTACCCCTTCCTTGAGNCGCATGACCTTNATGGTGGCCAGTGGGATCCGTTTGANGGTGATATTGACCCGGCGCAGCTGACTCAGGCCTTTGCCAAGGGCGCGCGCGACATGGGTGCAAAGATCATCCGCTTCTGCCCGGTAACCGGCGTTCGCCGTGACAATGACGAATGGGTGCTGACCACGCCGCAGGGTGATATCCGCTGCGAATATGTGGTGAATGCCAGCGGCTATCGCGCCAATGAAGTTGGCGCGATGTTCGGGCGCAATGTGCCCTGTGTATCGCTGGCGCACCAGTATCTGATCACCGAGGCAATCCCCGAGCTGACCGCGCGCGACAAGAAGCTGCCGCTGCTGCGCGATCCTGACAGTTCATACTATCTGCGCCAGGAAAAGGACGGGCTTCTTCTCGGGCCATATGAAAAGAACTGCCGCGCCCACTGGACCACAGCTGACGACCCGATGCCGGAGGATTTCTCCTTCCAGCTNTATTCCGACGATCTGGAACGTCTGGAATGGTATATNGAGGATGCCTGNGCACGGGTGCCGCTTCTNGGCACTGCCGGTATCACGCGNGTNGTNAACGGGCCGATCCCNTACNCCCCTGACGGGCTGCCNCTGATCGGGCCGATGCCGGGNGTGCCAAATGCCTTTGAGGCCTGTGTCTTTACCTTCGGCATNGTNCAGGCCGGCGGTGCGGGCAAGCTGCTGTCCGACATCATTGTCGAGGGCGAGTCCGAGACCGACAGCTGGGCCGTTGATCCGCGNCGCTTCACCGACCATGTCGATCTGNCCTATACCGAGGCCAAGGCCATCGAGACATACAGCCANGAATATGCGATGCATTTTCCGCAGATCCAGTGGCCGGCAGGGCGCAACGCAAAGACCTCGCCGCTTTATGACACGCTTGCCTCGGCCGGTGCGGCCTTCGGGTCTTATGGCGGTTGGGAGCGTGCGGACTGGTTCCCGCGTGATGGCGAACAAGCGCATGCTGCCGACAGCTATGACCGCCAGCCATGGTTTGACGCGGTGGGTGCGGAATGCCGCCATGTGTCCGAGCATGTCGGGGTTCTGGAACTGACCGGCTTCTCGCGCTTCATGGTCAAGGGACCGGGTGCAGCCGACTGGCTTCGTGGCCTTGTTACTGGCGGCCTGCCCAAGGTTGGGCGTATCGGGCTTGTCTATTTCGCTTCCGAAAAGGGCAGGATCCTGACCGAGATGACAGCGACCCGCCTTGGCGAGGATGAATTCCTGATGATGACCGGTGCCGGTGCCTATTGGCATGACCGCGATCTTCTGAATTTCAACCTGCCGGGCACCAGCTCGATCAGCATCAGCGATGTCACCTCCGAGATGGCAACGCTTCTGGTCACCGGTCCGAAAGCGCCGGCGGTGATGGCCAAGCTGACCGGCGAGGGCATGGGGCATGATGAATTCCCGTGGCTGACCTATCGCCAGATGGAACTGGCCGGGGTCAAGGTAAGCGCCATCCGCGTGTCCTTTGCCGGTGAAGCCGGATGGGAACTGCATTGCGCCATGGATGACGTAAAGCCGCTCTATGATGCTGTCTGGGCCGCTGGTGCGGCACATCAGATCGGCAATTTCGGGATGCTGGCGCTGGATTCCATGCGGCTGGAAAAGGGCTACCGGTCCTGGAAGGCTGATCTCACATCAGATTACAGCATGTTCCAGAGCGGCCTGTCCCGCTGGGTGAATCTGAACAAGGACAGCTTTACCGGCAAGGCGGCCCTGCAGGCCGAGCATCAGGCCGGCATCACGCAGACATTCGTTACATTGACGCTGGATGACCCGACCGATGGTGAACCGTTTGGTGAGGCAGTCTATCTCAGCACAGTGCGCATCAATGGCAATGACGCCGGCCTCGTCGTCTCGGCAGGCTATGGCCACCGGGTTGGCAAGTCGATTGCGATGGCGGTTGTCGATGCAGCGATGCTGGAAGCCGGTGGTGCGTTCAGCGTCGATGTGCTGGGGCGCGAACGCGCGGCCCACCGTGTCGTTGGCGATGTTCTCTATGATCCGGAAAATGCAAAGATGAAGGTGTAATGTGATGGATATCCCGGCAAAGGCACGGGCGGTCATCATCGGCGGCGGGGTCGTCGGCTGTTCGATCGCCTATCATCTTGGCAAGCTTGGCTGGACGGATGTTGTCCTTCTTGAGCGCAAGCAGCTGACCTGTGGCACCACCTGGCACGCCGCCGGGCTGATCGCCCAGCTGCGGGCCACCCAGAATATGACGCGTCTGGCGAAATATTCGCAGGAGCTCTATTTCGGTCTTGAGGAAGAGACCGGTGTGGCCACGGGGTTCAAGCGCAACGGGTCGATCACCGTGGCGCTGACAGATGAGCGTATGGAGGAACTGCGCCGGTCCGCTGCCATGGCGCGTGCGTTTGGCGTGGAAATTGACGAGATCGGGCCATCTGACATCCAGTCGCGTTATCCGGGTCTGAAGGTGGATGATGCGGTTGGCGGGGTGTGGCTGCCAAAGGACGGACAGGCTGACCCGGTCAACATCACCCAGGCGCTTGCCAAGGGGGCGCGCAATCTTGGCGTGAAGATCATCCAGGGCGTAAAGGTCACCGACATTCATCAGGCGGATGGTCGGGCCACCGGCGTGATGACCGATCAGGGGCCGATCGAGGCCGATTATGTGGTCAATGCCGGCGGTATGTGGGCGCGTGAAATCGGCGCCAAGGCCGGTGTCGCCGTGCCGCTTCATGCCTGTGAGCATTTCTACATCGTCACCGAGGGNATCGACGGGCTGACCTCGAACCTGCCGGTGCTGCGGGTGCCGGACGAATGCGCCTATTACAAGGAGGANGCCGGCAAGATCCTGCTTGGCGCNTTTGAACCCAATTCCAAGCCCTGGGGCATGAACGGCATTCCCGAGGATTTCGAATTTGATTCCCTGCCCGAGGATTTCGATCATTTTGAACCGATCCTCGAGCGTGCAGTGGAGCGTCTTCCCGTGCTGGCCGAGGCCGGTATCCAGACTTTCTTCAACGGGCCCGAGAGCTTTACACCCGATGACCGCTATATTCTTGGCGAGGCACCGGAGCTGAAGAATTTCTTTGTCGCTGCCGGTTTCAATTCCGTTGGCATCCAGTCCGCTGGCGGTGCCGGCATGGTGCTTGCGGAATGGATGGATAGCGGTAATGCGCCGATGGATCTGTGGGATGTCGATATCCGGCGGATGCAGCCTTTCCAGGCAAACCGGTCCTATCTCAAGAGCCGNGTATCGGAAACAC
Organism: SAR116 cluster bacterium; assembly: GCA_002686685.1. Taxonomy (GTDB): domain Bacteria; phylum Pseudomonadota; class Alphaproteobacteria; order Puniceispirillales; family Puniceispirillaceae; genus UBA8309. The sequence goes on from NYYG01000016.1 coordinate 58,768, forward strand.
TTGGTCTTCTCTATGCCGACCATTTCCCCTACCGNCAGGTGGAAACCGCGCGCGGTGTGCGCCAGTCACCCATCCATGACCGGCTGAAAGATCAGGGGGCCTGTTTTGGCGAGGTCAGCGGCTGGGANCGTGCCAACTGGTTTCTGCCAAAGGCCGAACAGGATGCCGGCAAGCAGGCCGCATATGAATATAGCTGGAAGCGCCAGAACTGGTTTGGCTACAGCGCTGATGAACATAATTCTGTGCGCAATAATGTCGGCATGTTCGACCTGTCCAGCTTTGGCAAGATCAGGGTTGTCGGCAAGGATGCCGAGGCAGTTCTTCAGATGNTGTGCGGCAATGATGTCGCGGTGCCGGACGGCAAGATTGTCTACACACAGTTCCTCAACGAGGCCGGACATATCGAGGCGGATGTCACTGTCACCCGTCTGTCGTCGGATGAATTCCTTGTCGTCACCCCGGCAGCGACCGTNCGTCGTGANCTGCACTGGATCAATGGCCATATCCCGGACGGGGCGCATTGCTTTGCCATGGATGTGACAGTGTCCGAGGCGGTGATGGCGGTGATGGGACCAGANGCGCGTGACTTCCTGCAGCCGCTGATCCCGCAAAGCCTGGCGAATGAGGACTTTGCTTTTGGCACGGCGCAGCCAATCGAGATTGGCCATGGAATTGCCCGCGCGCATCGCGTGACCTATGTGGGCGANCTTGGCTGGGAACTCTATGTTTCTACCGATATGGCAAATCATGTGTTTGACACGCTGATGGCACGCGCCGCGGATCATCCGCTGCGCATGTGCGGTCTGCACACGCTTGACAGCTGCCGTATTGAAAANGCCTTCCGCCATTTTGGCCATGACATCTCGAANGAGGATCATGTTCTCGAGGCGGGCCTTGGCTTTGCCGTCAAGGAAGGCAAGCCGGATACCCGTTTTGGCGGGATGATTGGCGCCGATGCGGTGAAGGCAAAGCGCAATGACGGCCTGTCGCAACGTCTCATGCAGTTCCGACTGACAGACGCGCAGCCGCTTCTTTATCACAATGAAGCGATTCTGCGGGATGGCGAGATTGTCGGTTATCTGACAAGCGGCAATTACGGCCATCACCTTGGTGGTGCCATCGGTCTTGGCTATGTGAAATGCCGCGACGCCGGTGAATCCGCCGAACAGCAGCTTGGCTCGGATTACAGCATCGATGTTGCCGGTACGATTGTGCCGGCAGAGGTCAGCTTCCGGCCCATGTACGACCCCAAATCAGCCCAGGTNCGGCTGTAACTACAGGAGAGCGCGATGAACAGGCATCTCTTCCCGTCCGTCCCCCANTCAGCAAGGCGGTCAGGCGGCCGTGCCGCGCGCCGGACTGTCCGTGCCGCTCCNCTCGCCGAAGAGCTGCGTCCCATCCGGGCGGGCCTTGCAGGCGGGCAGTATCGTCCGCTTGATGACGCCGCGGTCAAGGCCATAGATGACGCCGTCTATCAGATCCTTGAGGAAATTGGCCTCAGTCAGGCGCCGGAAACGGGTGTGGAATATATGACGGCCGTTGGTGCCATTGCCGGGGATGACGGGCGGGTGCGGTTTCCGCGTGCGCTTGTCGATGACACGCTGGAAAAGGCGGCGCGTGATATTACCCTGCACGGGCAGGACCCCAAGCATGATTTGCTGTTGTCCGGATCACGGGTGCATTACGGTACGGCCGGCGCGGCGGTTCATGTGGTTGATGTGGAAGGCAATGCCTACCGCGAATCCTATCTGGCCGACATCTATGATGCGGCGCGNATTGTCGAGAAGATGGACAATATCCANTTCTTCCAGCGCCCGATGGTCGCCCGCGATATTACCGAGCCGGATGCGCTTGACCTNAACACAGTCTATGCGGCGGTAAAAGGCACGACCAAGCATGTCGGCACGAGTTTTACCGAAGCCCCCTTTGTGGCGCCGGCGATTGCGATGCTTCATGATATTGCCGGTGGCGAGGATAAGTGGCGTGAACGTCCATTTGTCTCCAACAGCAACTGTTTCGTGGTNCCCCCGCTGCGCTTTGCCACCGAATCCTGTCAGGTGATGGAAGAGGCGGTAAAGGCCGGCATGCCGGTATTGCTGCTCTCTGCCGGTCAGGCGGGCGCCACCGCGCCGGCAGCCATTGCCGGGGCGATCGCACAGGCGCTTGCCGAGGTGATTGCCGGACTGGTCTATGTAAATGCCATGAAGCCGGGGCATCCCTGCATTGTGGGNACCTGGCCCTTTGTGTCTGATCTGCGCACNGGCGCCATGTCGGGTGGATCGGGCGAACAGGGACTGCTCACCGCTGCCTGCGCGCAAATGCTGCAGCATTACAAGCTTCCCGGCGGTGCGGCTTCGGGTATGGCCGATGCAAAAATGCCGGATGCGCAATCCGGATATGAAAAGGGCAGCACGCTGGTGATGGCGGGGCTGTCTGGTCTCAACATGGTCTATGAGGCCGCAGGCATGCATGCCTCGCTGCTCGGTTTCTGTCTGGAATCGCTGATCATCGACAATGACATGCTTGGCCAGTGCCTGCGCTGTGTTCGCGGTATCGAAGTGAATGACGCCACGATCGGCATCGAGGTGATGAAGGATGTCTGCATGGGTGGCCCGGGCCATTATCTTGGTCATGACCAGACAATCGGGCTGATGCAGACCGAATATGTCTATCCCGATCTCAGCGACCGCTCCAGCCCCAAGGAATGGGAAGAGCTTGGCAAACCGGACCTTGTTGCCGAGGCGGTAAAGCGCAAGATGCAGATCCTGTCTGACTTCCATCCGCAGCATATTCCGGCAGACCTTGACGCGCATCTTCGCGCCACTTACGACATCAGGCTTGCGTGACCACTGGTCCTGCGACGAAAAGCCNGTATCATAAAGGCCCGTATCGCGCTTTATCTTGAGCGTGGTGCGGGTCTGTTTTATTGCGCGGGCCATTGCACAGCCACCAGGAAGGGAGCAAGCCATGTATCAGGCGCCACTTGACGATATGAAATTTGTTCTCCGCCACCTTGTNGGAATCGACAGGGTTGCAGCGATGCCGGGCTATGACATGGTGTCAGATGATCTGGTCGACGCGGTTCTCGATGAAGCCGGCAAGCTGGCTGGCGAGGTGCTCGCGCCTTTGAACCATTCCGGTGACATGACCGGTTCTGTCCGCAATGAAGATGGCAGCGTGACCACCCCGCCGGGCTTNCGTGATGCGTGGGCGGCGATGGCCGANGGTGGCTGGGTTGGTCTCAATGCCGATCCCGAACATGGCGGCCAGGGCCTGCCGCAATGCGTCAGCGCGGCTGTGAACGAGATGTGGAACAGTGCCAATCTCAGCTTCGCCCTATGCCAGCTTCTGACACAGGGGGCCATTCACGCGCTCGAGGTGGTTGGCAGCGATGCGCAGAAGGCGCTTTATCTGCCAAGGCTGAATGCCGGTGAATGGACTGGCACGATGAATCTTACCGAACCCCAGGCNGGTACCGATCTGGCNGCGTTGCGCACGACAGCGACGCCCGAAGGCGACCATTACCGTATCCGCGGCCAGAAGATCTATATCACTTATGGCGAACATGACATGAGCGAGAACATCATCCATCTGGTGCTTGCGCGTCTGCCTGACGCGCCGCCGGGTGTGAAGGGGATTTCGCTGTTCATCGTGCCAAAAATTCTGGTCAATGAAGATGGCAGCCTTGGCGCGCCGAATGATGTGCGCTGCCTGTCGATCGAAAAAAAGCTGGGCATCAAGGCCTCGCCGACATCGGTGCTGCAATATGGGCAGGAAGACGGGGCAATTGGCTATCTGCTNGGNGAGGAGAACCGGGGCCTCGACTGTATGTTCCTGATGATGAATTCGGCGCGTTTTGATGTNGGGTTGCAGGGATTGTCGCTTTCTGAACGCGCCTATCAGCAGGCGGTCGGCTATGCACGTGACCGCGTGCAGGGCACCCCGCTCGAAGGCGAGAAAGGTCAGCCAATCCTGCATCACCCCGATGTGTTGCGCCTTCTCACCGCCATGCGCGGCGAGCTCGAGGCGATGCGGGCGCTGCTGCTNGTTGGGGGTTACAGCCTTGATATGGCGCATGCCCAGAGCGGTGAGGATGCCGCNTTCTGGCAGACCCGCGCCAACCTCCTGATCCCNGTGATCAAGGGCTGGCTGACCGAACGGTCTCTGGAACTGACCTCGGACGCGTTGCAGGTGCATGGGGGCATGGGCTTTATCGAGGAAACGGGCGCGGCNCAGCATTACCGTGATGCCCGCATCCTGCCGATTTATGAAGGCACGACGGCGATCCAGGCAAATGANCTGATTTTCCGCAAGACATTGCGCGATGGCGGTGAGGGGATACGCAGCCTGCTGACCGAAATCCGCGGCGACATGGACGATATCCGTGCCGCTGGCAATGGTGTGTCGGCCAGTGCAGGGGCCGTTCTCTCAGCCTGTGACACGGCCGAATCGGCGCTGGACACGTTGCTGGCGCGGGCCAATTCGCCGCGTGATGCGGCGGCATCAGGCACCGACTTCCTGATGATGCTGGGCTATCTGTCTGGCGGCTGGCAGCTGGCGCGCGGGGCGGCAGCCGCAGCGCAGGCAAAGGCGGNNGGCGCGGGGGATCCGGGCTTCATGGCGGCAAAGCAGGCGACAGCGGGTGCCTATATGGCGCACAGCCTGCCAGAGGTTGCAAAATATGCGGCCAAGATTGCCGACGGACCAGATGCACTTTCCGACATGAACCCTGACTGGCTGTAGGCCACCGCAGGCGCAGGCGTCAGTTTCTGACCGCCGCACCGTCATCCAGCATGGTGCGGATACGGTCATGGGTTTCAGATGTTTGTGCCAGGCGAATGAAAGCGGCGCGTTCGCGCGCATAGAGCGCGGCTTCATCAGCGGTTTCACCGTCACCCGATCCGCGCAGCATGACACTGGCGATTGCCATGGCAACCGTCTTGTCATGCGGAAAGAAATCACCGCGATCAATGCCCTGCTGCATGAANTCTTCCATCTTTTCNGCAAGNCCGCCATCCGCAAGCTGGGCCACGGGCGGTGGCGGCGTCTTATAGCCGTCCTGCATCTCTGCAATCATCTCGATCGCGCGGGGCAGCAACCGGTCACGGTTCATCACGGTTTCGTCATGGCCGTCCCGGAAATACATCATCCGCGCTGAAAGCTGTGGTGACGACCCGGTGGCGCCATAGCCGATATTCATCCATGTCTGCCATGCGGCCTCATCCCAGCTGCCCTTGGCCNCGTGCCAGCGCAGATAGGTATCCTTGATGCCGCCGCCCCCGGGCACAACCCCGACACCGGCTTCAACAAGGCCCATTACCGAATTGGTGTGGACGACAAGCCTGTCGCAATGCGCCAGCACCTCATATCCGCCGCCAGCAGCAAGGCCGGAAGGGGCACCAACAACCGGCACGGGCGTATATTTCAACTTGAAGACCGCATCCTGGAATCGGGCCAGGAACGCATCGATACCATCCCAGTCCGATGCCTCAATCAGTGACCGGAAGGCATTGAGATCAACGCCGGCGGAAAAATGCTGGGCGTCATTATGGATGATGATGCCCTTGCCATGGTCGTCTGCAGCCGCTGCCACGATTTCCATTGATTCATCTGTCAGCGCATTTGCCTTGGAATGAAACTCGACAAGCCGCAGGTCACCATCCAGTGCAAACAGGCTTGCGGCATTATTGCTGGCGATGGGTGTCAGGGTCTGGCGTGTCATATGGAACCGCATGACGCCGGCTGGAAGGCGTACCGGCGACTGGCTGCCATCTGCCTGCCGCACTGTCAGCACATCGCCGTCAGGCTGATAGAAGGGGGCCTCAGTCGCCAGCACCGGCGGCACATCCAGATCGGCCTCTTTCAGCAATGCGGNCATGCGTGAGGGACCAATGGCGTCGATCATCTCGAATGGCCCGCGCTGCCAGTTAAAGCCAAGCTTCATGGCGTCATCAATATCTTGCGGCGAGCTGGTAACATCCGGCACAAGGCTGGCGGCATAGGCAAGAACCCGCCCCAGAACACGGCGGGAAAAGCGGGCGCAGCTATCATTGCCATCGAGAAGTTCCAGCAAGGGCTCGCGCCGTGTGGCGGCGGCATCGGCGGCGCGTACCGCCGCATCGGGAAGATCACTACTGGCCGGCCGCCAGTCGGCAAGGGCCGCACCCGCGCCGGTCAGGGGACGGGCCATTTCGCTGCCATCATCACCGGTCATGTAGAAACCGCCACGGCCCTTATTGCCGGTGAACCCATCCGCAATCATCGCCGAAATCATTGCATTTTCGCCGCCAACGGCATGAAAGGCATCACCTTCGGGAAGGATCGANCGCAGCGAGGCGACAACATCCACCATCAGGTCGATGCCAATCAGGTCATAAAGCCCGAAAACGCCGGTTTTGGGGATGCCCATCGGGCGGCCCATCAGCGCGTCTGCCTGTTCAATGGTCAGCGCGTTGCGCATCGCCTCNTCAATGCCGACCTGCAGTGCAAAAACGCCCACCCGGTTGCCAAGGAAGCCGGGTGTATCGGCACAGCGCACGACGCCCTTGCCAAGCACGCGGTCGTTGAAATCGGCCAGCCTGTCAATGACGGNATCTTCAGTATCAGCGCCGCGGACAAGTTCCAGCAGACGCATATAGCGCACCGGATTGAAATAATGGGTAATGGCAAAGCGCTTGCGGAAATCTGCCGGCATGTCTTCGACAAGAAGGCTGATCGGAATGGTCGATGTATTGGAACTGACAATACAGTCAGGCCCGATGGTGGCATGAAGCCGTGCATAGAGATCTTTTTTNATATCGAGACGTTCGACAACTGCCTCGATGATCCAGTCGCAATCGGCAAGCTTGTCGAAATCATCACTGATCGTGCCAGTGGTGATGCTGCCGGCGTTGCGCTTATGCATCAGCTGTGGCGGGTCCGACGCCAGCAGCCGGTCGATGGCCATTTCCGCAGGTGACTTTTCCGCACCATCGCGTGCTGCAAGGTCCAGCAGCAGGACCTGATGGCCGGCATTGGCAATCTGCGCGGCGATGCCGCTTCCCATCGTGCCGGCACCGATAACGGCGATATTCCTGAATCCGCTGTCTGACATGGTCTGATCTCTCTATCTGAGGTTTCTACTGGTCAGCGCGCCAAAAAGGCGGCAAGCGCGTCATTGACCTCGATCGGGTATTCTGCCGGCAGGAAATGTCCGGCGCGGTCAAACATCCGAAGTTCTGCGCCCTGGATGCTGGCGGCCATTTTCTGTCCGAATTTGGCCGGTGTCATCTTGTCCTTGGCAGCGATCAGGCACAGGGTGGGCTGTGTGACAGATGCTGCGGCGCCGGCACCGTCATCATAGCGGTTGCAGGCAACAAGGTCAGCATGAAGGGCAGCATCGTCATTCTGTGCCATCACCCGCCTGCCATATCCAAGGAAGGCATGGCCCGGCTGTGTGTTGTCGAATTTGTGCGCCCCCGGTCCGTGGCCCCAGCTTGTCATCATCCGGAACGCCTTGGCTGGTGCCGATTGTGACATTTCGATCAGGGCGTCATTGACAGGGATGGCCATGGCACCGGCGATCAGGCCAAGCGCGGCAACCCGCTGCGGATGGCGGCGGGCGGCTTCCAGCGCCACCAGAACACCCTGCGAATGGCCGACCAGCGTCGCTGTGCTGGCGCCAAGACTGTCCAGCAGACCATCAATCCAGTCTGCCATCGCCTCAATGCTGGTCAGCGGTTTGCCTTCTGACAGGCCATGGCCCGGGAAATCAGGGGCAAGGACGGCAAAGCCACGATGCGCGAAATAGCGGGTCTGCAGCACCCAGGTCAGGTGGCTCTGGCCACTGCCATGGATGAAGATGATCACCGGTTTGGCCGCGTCGAAATCCAGGCCGCCCGTGGCGATATGGATGGTCTCGCCGTGAAGCTCGTGTTTCATCTCGCTCTCCCTGCGGGCCGCGCTATTCGGCAGCTTTCGCTGCAACGCGCGCCGCGGCGCGGAACCCGATCTCGAAATCGGCAGTGATATCGGCAATATCCTCAAGCCCCACTGACAGGCGGATCATATCGTCGGACAGGCCGCCCTCTACCATCGCCTCGGCCGAGATATGTGAATGGGTGGTGCTTGCGGGATGAATGACCAGGGTCTTGGCATCGCCAACATTGGCCAGATGCGAGGATAGCTCGACAGCCTCGATAAAAGCCTTGCCGGCATCACGCCCCCCTTTGAGCCCGAAGACGATGATCGACCCGGCACCTTTTGGCAGCATGGTCTTGACCAGCGCGTGGCTTGGATGGTCTGGCAGCGTCGGGTGCTTCACCCAGGCAACAGCATCATGACCGCTCAGGAATTCCAGCATCGCGGCCGTGTTGTCCATATGCTTCTGCATGCGCAGCGGCAGCGTTTCCAGCCCCTGCAGAATGTGGAAGGCATTTGTAGGCGACATGGAGGGGCCGAAATTATACATGCCCTCGGCGCGGAACTTGGCGGTAAAGGCGGCGGGGCCGAATTCCTCAAAGAAATTGATCTCGTTCATCGCGTAATGCGGGCCGGCGATGGTCGGGAACCGGTCATCCTTGCCCCAGTCGAAATTGCCGCCATCAACGACAGCGCCGCCAATGGCGATGCCATGACCGCCCATCCATTTCGTCAGCGAGTGAATGATGATGTTGGCGCCAAGCGTGATCGGCTTCAGCAGCCAGGGCGTGTTGAAAGTGCAGTCCAGCATCAGCGGCACATGCGCCCGCTTTCCAATCTGGGCAACTGCGGCCACATCCATGACATCGAGCCCGGGATTGCCGATCACCTCGCCAAAGATGATTTTTGTGTTCGGCTGGATTGCCGCCTCTATGGCCGCGAGATCGTCCGGCGCGACGAAGGTGGTGGTGATGCCAAAGCGCGGCAGGGTGTTTTCCAGCAGGTTGATATTCGCACCATACATGCGCGAGGACGCAACGATATGGTCGCCGGATGAACAGATGGTCATCACGGCCGTTGCCAGCGCCGCCATGCCGGATGCGGTTGCGGTTGCAGCCACACCGCCATCAAGCGCTGCCACACGCTGTTCCAGCACGGCAACAGTGGGGTTGGAAATCCGCGTATAGAGATGCCCGCCAAGCTCCATATTATAGAGGGCTGCCGCATGCTCGCTGTCACGGAAGACATAGGATGTCGTCTGATGGATTGGCACCGCGCGCGATCCATGCTGCGCGTCGGGGACATGGCCCGCATGAAGACTTAGCGTGTCGAATTTATAGTCATCGCTCATCGGTGACGCTCCGCAAGATGGGCCTGATGCCTGTTTGTGCCGGACTGGAAAGGGTTAGTCAATCGCGCGGCAGGGGCTGCGACGCTGTGTAAATTGCGGTCAGCTGTTGTGAAAAACCGCCACGCCGTCTTCCATGGTGCGGGTCATCTCGCCGCGCGTAACGAGGTGATTCAGATGCGCCCGCGCCTCGCAGCTGGCAAAGAAAACCTCGTGATCGGTCAGCTTCATCTTGAACAGGCTGTCCATGGCATCGGCCGTTGTCTGCGGGGCGTCCGCCGCGCGCAACCTGTCCAGACGCCGGTCATGATGCGTGATCAGCTGCGTGGCGCGCTGTGCGCCATTGAAGTAATGCCAGTCATGGCCGCAGATGATCTGCCAGTCTTCGCCCATATCATCCAGCCCGGCCAGATAGTCATAATAATGGGCCAGTACATCCCCGTCCGGGTCGCGCAGGCTGACCGAAATATTGGGCGAAATGCGGCCCAGCAGGAAATCAACAGCGATATAGAGTCGGCGGTCAGGGTCATAAAGGCCCAGATGCCCCGGCGCATGGCCAGCATCAAAACGCACCTTCCAGCGGCCTGCTATGGTATGGAACAGGCTGTCGGTGGTGATGATTTCGGCCTCGGGAAAGTCACCAACAAGCTTGCGATAGTAATTGCCGACCTTGGTCGTGCGCGCGACTAGCGCCTGCGGAAGGCCGAAATTGGCATAGGTGCTGGCGGCTATGGCGGCAAAACTGTCCTCGCTCTGCGCCAGCGCCCAGCGCGCCATATCATGTTCCACCTGCCCGATATGGATGGTGGCCCCCGTGCGATCTGCCAGCTGGCCGGCATAACCGATATGATCTGCGTGATGATGGGTGACGATGATCCCGGCGACCGGCTTCTGGGTCTGCAGCTGTGGCAGGATTGCATCCCACTGGGCGCCGATCTCGTCACTGTTTATGCCGCAATCCACCAGCATCCAGCCATCGTCAGTGTCCAGCGCAAACAGATTGATGTGGTTCAGCCGAAAGGGCAGCCGAAACCGGAACCACAACAGATCATCGGCGATGCGCACCATCTCGCCATCCCCGGGGGTGGCGATATCCAGTTTCGTCAGCATGTCGGTTTCGGATGGGGCAGCCATGGGAACTCGAACAATCAGCGTTACACCAGATCAGGATTGGCTGGCAGCGTCACCATACCGGCAAAATCACAGCGGCGCCACGCTTCATAAAGGACAACAGAGACAGCATTGGCCAGGTTCAGGCTGCGATTGCCGCCCGTCATCGGCAGGGCCAGCTTCCGGTCATCATCAATGGCATTATGTATCGACTCCGGAAGGCCGGTTGTCTCTGCCCCGAAAAGCAATGCATCGCCCGGTGCAAAATCCGCGCTGTCATAGCGTCTGGACCCGAATTTGGTGATGGCGAACATGCGGGGATTTCCGATCGCATGCAGACAGTCATCCAGCGCGTCATGCTGATGCACATCGGACAGCGCATGATAATCAAGCCCGGCCCGACGACAGGATTTCTCATCCATCTGAAAGCCGATTGGATGGATCAGATGCAGGCTGGCACCTGTATTTGCGCAGAGCCGGATGATATTGCCGGTGTTGGGCGGGATCTGCGGGTTGAACAGGATGACGTGAAACATCAGGATGCGGCGCTGTTCACCGCCTCCGGTGCGGCTGTTGCAAAGGCTGGCAACGCCTGGCAGGCATCGTCAATCGCCACCAGACGTGGCATCGCATCCAGTGCCATGCCCCACCGGCGTGCATTATAGATCTGTGGAACAAGCACACAGTCAGCAAGCCCCGGTGCATCACCATGAAGAAAGGCACCGGTCGCCGGATGGTCGGCCAGCTGTTCGACAGCGCGCAGCCCCTTGTCGATGAAGTGCCGCATCCATGATTGTTTGTCAGCATCACTGCCGTCAAAGGCGGCGGCGTGCTGTGCCACCACGCTCGGGTTGCAGATCGGGTGGATTTCCATGGCGATGGCATAGGCGATGGCGCGCAGCCGGGCGGCCTCGGCCGCATCAGCGGGCATCATGGCCGGGGCGGGGGTGCGTGCCTCCAGATATTCGATGATGGCCAGCGACTGCGTCATCATGTGCCCGTCAATCTGCAATGCCGGCACAAACCCCTGCGGGTTGCGGGCCAGATGGTCAGGCGCGCCATGTTGCTTTTGTAGCAGATCCACAGCCACCGACTCATAGGCAATGCCTTTCAGGTTCAGTGCGATGCGCACGCGATAGCTGGCAGATGACCGCCAGTAATCATACAGGATGGGGGTGGACATGATGTGACTCTCCTGCGTCTGCGCGTCAGCTGTCCAGTGAGGCGCGCGCCTGTGTGATGGCATCGCGGATCACCACGGCATCGCCAATATGGTTCGACAGCAACAGGATGATGGCGGCATTGAGCTGGCTGGATTCATCGTCTGTCAGCCCGTCATGCGCATTCAGCAGATCGTTGAACAGCCCGTCACCCTCGGTGCCNAGATTAAAATCAGTATTCAGCGGCATTTCACGCTCCTTCCGCCCGGTCATGTCAGGCGCCAGCCTNTGCGTGTGGTGGCTGCGCAATGGATTGCGCCAGGGCGGCGGCGATATCCCCCGGTGCCGGCGCGGCCCAGCGGGCGGCAACATGCTGGTCAGGGCGGATCAAATAGACCCCGCGGCCATAGCGTTCCGCCACCTTGCCATCAACATCGCCAAATCCGCCTTTGCCGATCCGTACCACAGCCACATCATCCGGAATGATGTCGCCATCCGGGTCAGCATCACCGACAACAAGACAGGTGAAGGCGCCGCCAAGCTGTGACATCAGCCAGCAGGGTGCGCCGTCAGTGCCTGTCAGCGGCGCGTCGAGCGCGACCATGCCAACCTGCTGCGGCACCGCGAACGCCGGGTCATCATGCCCGTTCAAACCGCTGTCAGTCAGCTGGCAGGGCACAGACAGCCGGCCGGCATTGACCAGACGGCGCGCAAAGGGATGGTCAACGGCCAGTCCCAGAACGGCATTGCGAAAGGCCATTTCGACGCCGGGTTCGGGTGACATGAAACGCGAGGTCCAGCTGGAATTGCGGATGTTCTCATCCGCGCCATGAATGCGTTCGGCATTATAGCTTTCCAGCAGGGCAGGGCCGGATTTGCCGCTGATCACATGCGCCAGCTTCCAGCACAGATTGTCGACATCATGCATGCCGCCATTGCCGCCGCGCGCGCCAAAGGGGGATACCACATGCGCCGAATCCCCGACAAAGATCACCCGGTCATGGACAAAGCGGTCGATGCGCCGGCAGTTGAAGCTGTAGACCGATACCCAGTCCAGCTTGAAGGGGCGTCCATCCACAACCTTTTCGATACGCGGGATGACATTTTCCGGCTTCTTTTCCTCTTCCGGGTCAGCATCGGGGCCCAGCTGCAGGTCAATCCGGTAGATATTGTCCGGCTGCTTGTGCAGTAATGCGGACTGCCCGGGATGGAATGTCGGGGTAAACCAGAACCAGCGTTCCGAGGGAAAATCGGCCTGCATCTCGACATCGGCGATCAGGAACCGTTCTTCAAAATAGCGGCCTTCAAAATCCAGGCCGAAATGACGGCGCAGACGGCTGTTGGCACCGTCACAGGCCAGCAGGTAATCACCTTCCAGCCGGTAGGTGCCATCTGGTGTCTCGATCTCTGCGCTGGCACCGTTATCATCCTGCGTGACAGACAGCACACGGTTCTTGAACCGCAGGTCAATCAGGTCAGGGAAATCAGCGCAGCGTTCGACCAGATATTGCTCGACATAATATTGCTGCAGATTGATGAAAGCCGGAAATTTGTGGCCGTCCTCGGGCAGCAGGTCAAAGCTGTAAATCTGCGCGTCACCGCGATAGACGCGGCCAAGCTGCCAGGTCACGCCCTTTTCCAGCATTCTGTCGGCAACACCCAGCCGGTCAAAAATCTCGAGACTGCGCTTTGCCCAGCAGATGGCGCGGCTGCCGACCGACACAACATTATTGTCATCGACCACGGTGCTGGCGATGCCATGCGTCGCAAGATCAATGGCAGCGCCCAGACCAATCGGTCCGGCCCCGACAATGATGACAGGGGTGCGGGCAACGGCATCCCCCTTCAGCTCGGGCGGGATCTTATAGTCAAACGGCGTATATTGATATCGTGCCATGGTGCCTGTCCGTTCTGCCTGAACCCATCCGGTTCAGGTGATTCTGCCCTTAACCGTTCTGCAGGGCATTCCACATTTCAAGATCGCGCTCCGCTGTCCAGATGCGCGGTGTATCTATGCCTTTCGCCTCGTCAAAGGCGCGGGCCACATTGAATGGCAGGCAATGTTCGTAGATCGCATAATCTGCAAATTTTGGATCACACTCTTCGCGCACCGCATCCCACGCATCCTTCAGGCTGCCACCACGGGCGGCGACCATCGCCGCCGGCCGGTAGGTGCTTTCAACAAAATCGCGGGTATTCGCGATGGCTTCGCCAACCATCTTGTCACCGACCAGCGCATCACCGCGTCCCGGCGCAATCGCGGCCGGACGAAAGGCGGCGATATTGTCCAGCGTCCCGCCCCAGTCATTGAAATGCCCGTCACCGCAATAGCATGCAGAGTGATATTCGACGATATCGCCGGTAAACATCACCTGCTCGTCAGGGACAAAGGCAACAATATCGCCGGCGGTATGGGCGCGGCCAAGGAACATCAGTTCGACTCGCCGTTTGCCAAGATGAATGGTCAGCCGGTCATTGAATGTCAGCGTTGGCCATGTCAGCCCGGGGATGCTTTCATGCCCCTCAAACAGCCTTGGAAACCGGGCAAACTCACTGTCCCAGTCTTCCTGCCCGCGTTCATGGATCATCGCCAGGCATGTCTGCGACGCCACGATTTCCGAGGCAGAATAGGCCGACGCACCAAGCACACGCACCGCATGGTAATGTGACAGCACGACATGTTTGATCGGCTTGTCGGTGACGCTGCGTATTTTCTCGACAACCATCCCGGCAAGGCGCGGTGTCGCCTGCGCGTCAATCACCATCACGCTGTCATCACCGATGATGACCCCGGTATTCGGGTCGCCTTCTGCTGTGAAAGCCCACAGATCGCGGCCAATTTCGGTAAAGCTGATTTTCTTCTCGCCAAGGTCACCCTGTGAGGCAAAGGATTTAGACATTGAATTTTTCCACTATCTGGTCGATACGCCCGAAAATGCTCGCCCCGTTATCATCATGCATTTCAATGCCGACCCGGTCACCAAATTGCATGAAGGGGGTCAAGGGTTTGCCATCGCGAATTGTTTCTACCATACGGATTTCCGCAAGGCAGGAATAGCCCCGTCCGCCCGCGGCGACCGGCCGGCCCGGCCCGCCATCCGCATCACGGTTTGAAATGGTACCCGACCCGATAATCGCGCCGGCGCGCAGGTTGCGTGACTTTGCGGCATGCGACACCAGCCGTGCCAGGCTGAAGGTTGAATCAGTGCCGGCATCAGCACGGCCAAGGGGCGCGCCATTCAGATCAACCTCCATGATCCGGTGCAGCACCGAATCCTGCCAGGCGTCGCCCAGTTCGTCCGGGGTGACGGCGACCGGCGAAAAGGCGGTCGAAGGCTTTGACTGGAAGAACCCGAATCCCTTGCCAAGCTCGGCCGGGATCAGATTGCGCAGCGACACGTCATTCACCAGCATCACCAGCTTGATATGGCTGGCCGCATCCTCGGCACTCACGCCCATGCGCACATCATCTGTGATGACAGCAACCTCGGCTTCCATGTCGATGCCCCAGCTCTCGTCAGGAATGGCGATGGGTGCGCGCGGCGGCGTNAAATCATCCGACCCGCCCTGATACATCAGCGGATCTGTCCAGAAACTGTCGGGCATTTCGGCCCCGCGTGCCTGTCGCACCAAGGCCACGTGATTGACATAGGCCGATCCGTCCGCCCACTGATAGGCGCGGGGCAGGGGCGAATGGGCGCGGTTCTGGTCAAAGTGATCGCCGTCAATGCGGCCCTCCTGCAGATCGTCAAACAGGGCGGCCAGACGCGGGCCGCACGCATCCCAGGCATCTAGCGCCGCCTGCAGTGTGGGGGCTATGTCAGTTGCGGCAACGCAACGCGACAGGTCGCGCGATACCACAACAAGGCTGCCGTCACGGCTGCCATCATTCAATGTTGCCAGTTTCATTGTGGCATCCTTTCGCCTCTGGGTGTTGTCGTCATGTTTTCCTGGTGCCGTCAAACTTCTTTTGCAGGCCTGCCCAGCAATCAATATAGGAATCCTGAAGCTGATCCGTCTCGGCGGCAAATTTACTCACCTGCTGCGGGAAACGGGTTTCAAACATGAACGCCATGGTATTGGTCAGCTTGACCGGGACAAGATCGGCATTTGATGCCTTTTCAAAAGCATCAAGATCAGGCCCGTGCGGCAGCATCATATTGTGCAGGCTGGCACCGCCCGGCACAAAGCCCTCTTCCTTGGCATCATACTGGCCGGTAATCAGCCCCATGAATTCGGACATGATGTTGCGGTGATACCAGGGCGGGCGGAATGTGTTCTCGGCCACCAGCCAGCGTTCGGGAAAGATCACGAAATCGATATTCGCGGTGCCGGCGGTTTCGGACGGTGCGGTCATGACCGTAAAGATTGACGGATCAGGATGATCAAAGCTGATCGCACCTACCGGCGAGAATGTAGACAGGTCATAAGAATAGGGCGTGTAATTGCCATGCCAGGCCACAACATCCAGCGGTGAATGGTCAAGGCGGGTGGTGTGAAAGCCGCCACACCATTTGATGACAAGCTGATGCGCCGTATCATCATCCTCGAACGCGGCAACAGGCGTTTTGAAGTCACGCGGGTTGGCAAGGCAGTTAGCGCCAATCGGGCCGCGGTCCGGCAAGGTGAATTTGGCCCCGTAATTCTCGCAGATATAGCCGCGCGCCATATTCGCATCGGTGCGGATCTTGGCCATCATGCCCCGCGGCAGCACGGCAATATGCCCGGATGGCACAACCATCCGGCCCATTTCGGTAAAAATGTCCAGCGTGCCGCTTTCCGGGACAATCAGCATTTCAGCATCGGCATTCAGCAATACGCGATCGGTCATGTTTTCATTAAAAGCGTAAAGGCTGGCAGCCATGCCAAGATGCTGACGCGCATCGCCGGTGCTGGTCATGGTCCGGATACCGTCGATGAAATCGCAGGGTGTGTCGGGTGCAGGCAGCGGGTCCCATCTATATTGTCCCAGCGGCAGGTCGTGCGGGTCGCCATCCGGCGCCGTCTTCCACAGCGGCACGTCAATCTTTGCAAAGCGCCCGGTATGCCGGACAGACGGACGAATCCGATACAGCCATGACCGTTCATTGGTCGATCTTGGTGCCGTGAAAGGGGATCCGCTTAGCTGCTCGGCATAGAGGCCATAGGCGCATTTCTGCGGTGAGTTGCGCCCTTGCGGCAGCGCTCCCGGCAGCGCCTCGGTTTCAAAGTCATTGCCAAAGCCCGGCATCATCAGAGGTGTGTCCGACATGCGACTCTCCCGTCTCCATTACGCATTGACAATCATTTCAAATGAAATGATTGTCAATGATATTTATCGTGGTCGGTCACCGCCACAAAACGGTCTCTGGCCCTTTTGGGGGCCAGCCATAGGGATCCCGGGTGGGCGCGACGACAACAGCAGGAGACGATCGCGATGACAGACGCTGGTAAAGGCAACGGCAGCATAGAGGTCCCGCAGGTCGGACAGCGCCAGCCAAGGCTGCGGCTTGATGACTTCCTGCCCTATCGCGCTGCCCGCCTGGCGACGGCGCTCAGTAACGGCCTTGCGGCGCGATACAAATCCCGCTTTGACCTGTCCGTTGCCGAATGGCGGGTGATGGTACATCTCACACAGGAATCAGAAATTTCCATTCGTGATATCTTCAACCGTGTCGATATGGACCGGGCCCGTGTGACCCGTGCTGTCCAGCGGCTGGAAGGGCGGGGCCTTGTATCGAAACGTGTGAATGAGACGGACCGCCGCCTTATCCGGCTGGCGCTGACCGCGTCCGGCTGGGAGATGGCAGATGCCGTATCGCAGATCGCGCATGCGTTCGAGGCCGAACTGCTGGCAAGCGCCGAAGATGGCACTGCCAGATTGCTACTAAACGGGTTTGACGCGCTGGAACAGGCCTTGACGGAAGATTGTNATCCCGGCTGACCGGGATGCGGCGTCGCGCATCTGGCACANGAACTNGTAGACAGACCGGCATCGGGNCGGGCACAGGCTGCGCATATTNTGNTCNGGNGGGATAGCTGCCTAGAACGTCTTGCCCGGAAGANCCTGCCCGGAAAGTCTTGCCCGGAAAACCTGCTTGGCTATTCCATCCAGAACATCCAGCTATAGGCAATGATCACTGCGGGTACGGCTGAATAGAGCGTTGCCACAATGGCCACCTTTGGCGCGATCGCGATGGCCGGGAACAAGGCGTCGCCATCATTGCTGATGGTGTTGCCAATCTGCGCTGACANTGGCACCAGGCCGGCCAGATACATGGTTGTCACAAGCACCTGCGGGCCGCACCCTGGCAGAAAGCCAAGAAGAATGGCGATCATCGGTGTGAACAGCGCCCAGCCGTCAAACAGCGTCTGCAGGTCAAGGCCAAGGCTGTAGACCGACAGTTCAAACACAAGGAAGGCGCCAATGACCCATACGGTGATGAANTTNGTGTCCTCNACNGTGCGNCGNACNAGNCTGGCNCCCATGGGCGACTGCAGGCGCGGGCCGCGCTGGCGCCGNGGCGCAAAGCGCATGACCACCGCAAGCGTGCCGCCGATCACACCAAGCAGCGTTGCNGGTGCCGCAACCAGCCCGTTGCCGAGCATGGCATCCATATCGACCTGAAAGGCCACAAGAAGNGCGATAATGATGCCCGGCACCAGAATGGCAATCCAGATCCGGTCTATGGGACGAGTCTCCCAATCCTCGGGAAACAGAAATGACAGAACCGGGCATTCGGATTGCACACCGTTCCCCCGCAGGAAATCACCGCCATGAATGGCATTGACGATCCAGCCGCTTGCTGTCCCGACAACAAAGCCAAGAGCAATCATTGCGAGTCCAGTCAGTGGTTCCTGCGCCAAAAGCAGGAAAGCAGCATCCCCCATCGTTGCAGTAAGTGCTGCCACAACACTGCCGAATGACAGCCTGCCCGTAACGAACTGGGTGACAACAATGACCGCGCCACCACAGCCCGGCATTGCGCCAAGTGCGGCCGCCATGGGAACCTGCCATGCCGTATCCCGCCGCAAGGCCGCCACAGCATCTATGTTAAGAAATTTTTCTGCGCCATAAATCAACAGGAATGTGCCTGCTACAAAGGTGCTGACCTGAATATAGGCGTCCGCTACGGCCGTGAAGATAATTTCCACAAGTTCATGTTCAGACGTCAGATATAGCCCGGCGGCGGCAGTGACAGCCACAAGCGTAAAAAACAACATTGCCACATCCTCGAAAACAGCGTTTCGAGAGTGGCCGAAGGCGGTGGGGGCAGTTTGGTCTGATGTTATGTGGCGCATAACAAGAATTTAGTGACAACTAAGATTAATAACAAGCTCTAAAAAGTGGGCCTGGTCAAGAAAATCAGGCCGACCGCNTGGGGTATGCAACTCATTCGCAAAAGATTTTGGCACAGATTGCCAATTTTTTTCGTATTCTGCGNNNATGGNGACCGTTCCNGANCANNTTCTGACATTNGACNAGCCNGTCATTCTGGTTGGTGCGTCGCCNGTACCGGTAGANNCTGTCTTNTCNCTGCTGCCTNCAGCCTGGCCTTTGATTGCGGCNGATGGNGGGGCAGATATGCTGCTCGATCTTGGTCGACGGCCGGATATGGTGATTGGCGATATGGATTCGGCCGGCACGCTGCCTGACGATTTGCCCTGTATGGCGCTGGACGNGCAGGATGATACCGACCTGCAGAAATGCCTTGCGCGAATCGAAACGCCGCTTCTGGTCGGGCTGGCATGCCTTGATGGCCGGTTTGATCATGCGCTTGCTGCNATTCATGCGTTGATGACACTGCGCCATGACCGGCCAGTCATGCTGGTGGGGGCGCATGATGTGGTGCTGCGGGTTCGCGGCGCATGCGCATTTGCGGCCGAAGCGGGATGCCGGGTGTCGGTNTGGCCGCTTGGCCGTCAGGCATTTGGTGTTTCCGACGGGCTGCGCTGGCAGCTTGACGGGCTGACAATGGCTGCCGGATCAATGATCGGCACATCGAACGAGGCGCGGGGCGGGATGGTGCATATTCGTCCGTCGCAGACAGGCAGCAGCGCGCAACAGCAGCCGGATGATGACGGTTATGCCGTCATTGTCCCGCATAGCTGTNTGCCGGCGCTGCTTGACGCGCTGTTGCCGTCCCTGTCGAATTAGCCGCCGAATAGCGGGGCTGCCAGCCATAAGCCACCGAATGCCGTGATGACCCAGGTGCCGGCATTGATCTCGGCCCCCCGACCGCTGATCAGCATGATGGCGCAGAAAGCNAGAAAGCCGACTGCGATTCCGGCCGCGATGGAAAAGGTCAGCGGCATCAGGATTGCCATAAGCATGACCGGCACGGCGCTCGCAAGATCATCCCAGTCTAGCTCGCNAAGCGGGGCCAGAAAGCCTGCTGCCACAAAGACCAGCGCAGGGGCGGCTGCAAAGCCCGGAATCGAGGCAAATAGCGGCTCAAAAAACAGGCAGCACAGGAACAGGGCGGCCACGGTCATCGCGGTCAGCCCGGTGCGTCCNCCAGCGCGAATGCCGGTCGCGCTTTCAAGGTAGGTGGTCATGCTGGAGGTGCCGAGCAGGCTGCCAACAACGGATGCGCCCGTATCCGCTACCACGGCACGGTCCAGATTCTCAATGCTGCCATCGGCGCTTCTCTTGCCGGCAATATCGGCGATTCCGGTCAATGTGCCGGTGGTATCGAAGAAATCCAGGAAGAACAGAATAAAGACAACCGANATAAAGGCAGTGCTTGTCACGGCCGAGAAATCCAGTGCAAAGGCCGCGCTGGCGACAGGTGGTGCCGCGGCAATGCCACCAAATTCGGCAATCCCCGATAGCCATCCGACAAGGCTCAACCCAAGGATGGTCAACAGGATGCCGCCGCGCATGCCGCGCGCNGCCAGCCCGGCCATCACCAGCAGCCCNGCAAGGCNNAGCAGCACNGCCGGACTCCCCAGATTGCCAAGACGCAGCANCGTGTCNGGNTCATCGACAACAAGNCCCATGCCCTGCAGGCCNATCATTGCNAGAAACANGCCGATACCGGCGGTNATNCCAAGGCGCAGGCTGGCGGGAATGGCGCCGATNAGCCAGCTGCGCAATCGCGACAGNGAAAACAGAAGAAACAATANGGACGCCACAAACACAGCTGCCAGCGCCTGTTGCCANCTGAANCCCTGTCCNAGNACAAGCCCATAGGCGAAATAGGCATTCAGCCCCATNCCGGGGGCAACCGCCACCGGCCAGCGGGCCCANAGCCCCATGATGGCTGTGCCGANCGCNGTCGCTGCTACNGTNGCGACAAAGCCTGCGGCAAAGGGAATGCCGGCGGCTTCCAGGAACATCGGGTTCACAGCAACGATNAATGACATTGTCAAAAAGGTGCTGATGCCTGCCAATAATTCCTGACGGATCGAGCTGNCAGCAGCTGTCACCCCNAAAAATCTGTCCATCTTTGAAACCCCTTACNTTGCAGNCAGCGTTCAAAACGGGCTGCTTTTNTCTGTGGGCCNGGGTTCGCACGGGTGCCGCAAAANANTGCGTCNGCCNGCGAANTACATCCTGNCCGCCTTGTTGNCTGGGCCATTTCGGCAAAAGTGACNCGNGCTGGCTGCTGCCAGGGGACGTTTAACTGCCGTCAGGCCAATTCCGGCGCCTATATGCCGCGCTATCGCCGCAAATGTCCAGTCTTCTTCGGTGCGGCATAACAGGCTTTGTCTTTGCGCCAATCTTGCCTATATTCGGCTCATGTTGTGTCCGGCGCATTCGGTGAATTTTCGCGCCAAATTCCTATCCGAAATCGCCAATACGGCAACACCAACAGAGTGACTAAAAGATGCTTTCCGCAACCCGACAAAACACCATCATGGACACAATGCTGCCAGCCATCGTCGGCGACAGGCGGATGTCCCGGCTGCTGGCCCAGCTTGTTTTCATCCTAGCTGGCGGCACGCTTCTCGCCGCTTCGGCGCAATTCAAGGTGATGGTCTCGCCAAGCCCTGTACCCATCACCGGCCAGACATTGGTCGTGCTGATGATTGGCATGGAAAAGGCCTTCCTGTTCGGGATCCAGCCCTATTTATGGGGGGATGCGATGAAGCTGGTCGTTGCGGCCTGCCTGATGCCGGCTGCCTGGCGGGGCGGAAAGGCCGTTGAACGGATGTCCTCTGATGGACGGGGCTGACGCCAAATCCGCCTTGCGCCATAACGATATGACGCCGCGGCAATGCTGACGGCGATCGTGATCACCCTGTCCATTGTCGCCCTCGGCTATGGGTTGCGGCAGGTGGGGCTGGTCCCTGATGATGCGTGGGTCTATGTCGGGCGGCTATGTTACTGGGTGCTGTTTCCCGGATTACTGTTCAACCTGATGTCGCGGGCCCCGCTTGGCAGCGGCTTTGTCGGCAGTTTTATCCTGACATTGGCCATTGGCAGTGCCGTGATCGTTGGCTACGCCCTGCTGGCAGGCTGGCTGGCACGCCTTGACGGGCCGTCGATCAGCTCTCTTGTGCAGGGGGCGTTGCGGCATAACGGGTTTCTGGTGCTGTCGATTGTGCAAGGTGCCTTTGGCATGGCGGCGCTGGAAATTGTTGCGATTGCCATCGCCTTTCTGGTGCCGATTTCCAATATCGTGTCGATTGTTGCGCTGCTCAGTTTCAAGCCGCGCGGTCAGGGGGGCAGTCTGCGCCGGGCTGTCGCACGGGAAACCATGCGCAACCCTTTATTGGCCGCCATTCTGGCAGGGGTGCTTGTAAATCTGCTGGCCATTCCGGTGCCTGCCTTTGTAACCGGCGTGGGTGAAATGCTGGGCAATGGCGCCTTGCCCCTTTTGCTGCTTGGTATCGGGGCGTCGCTGCGGTTTTCGGCCATTCAGGGCGATGCCGTGCCCCTCATCCTCGCGGTGGTGGCAAAGATCCTGCTGTTCCCCTTCTGTCTGGTGATGGTCGGGCTGCAGCTTGGTCTCGACCCGCTGTCCCTTGCTGTCATAGCGGCGGTCGGTGCCGCGCCCACAGCCACATCCAGCTTCGCACTGGCAAGCGAGTTGGGTGGCAATACAAGGCTTATGGCTGAAATTATCTCGGTCCAGACGCTGGCAGCGGCGTTGTCGATACCGGTCTGGATATGGGTATCGGGGCGCATGGTGGCAGGCTGAGTCTGTCTTTGCATGAAGGCCAGAACAGTGCCCATCATGGCGGGCCCTCCGGCATGATTATGGTCCCATAGGGCGCAGATACACGCCTGTCTGCCTAGATTAATCCCATCAGGCTGTTGTCATTTGCTGGCGACCAGTCCGGCTGCAGATGGCAGGCATCCAGTTCTTCCATGGCCTCATCAGCGTCGAGCACCTCGACATCTCCGCTTTGTTCAAGAATATCCAGCAGACGATCCTCGGGCGATTCATCTGTGGAATGCAGGATCGTCACAGCGATGACGGCCGCAATGCTTGTGGCGGCCACCTCCTGTGACGGTGTGCTTGGGCGATGAAACGGAATGACGTGGCATTCCGGCCGATGATCTCGGTCGGTCACTCGCATTCTGAGGCTCCTGTAACATTGTCGAAAGACAGGGATGGTTTGGTGGTTGAATGAGGGATGGCGGATGGCTGTGCAGCAGTTATGCGGGGTAACAGGAACCCGTTGGCGCCGCCGCGCAGGCTATCAACACTTAGGTGCATTAGCTTGTGTCTCATACAAGATGAAGTGTGGCCGCTTTAGGAATCGCTGAAAAGAAAAAAAACGGGTTACGGGCAGAAAAAAGCAAATTGCACAAAAAAGAGGCCCGCGAGGGGCCTCTTTGTAACCAGAATGTAAATTTGTACCGGTTGCCGTTAACGCCGGCCCCTGTTACCCGCCAACACGGCGGACAAAGATCGTGCCGGCCGGCTTGTTGTTGATGTTTTTCACTGTGTTGGTCGCCTGGCTGAAGATAACCGTTTCCACGCCAAAGCTGTCCACAACGGCGACGCGCGCGCGGATCTGCTTGTTGACCAGAGATTGGGACAATGGCAGCTGTGTCGACCCGCCGGTCTCAATTGCCCGCCAGTTCCGGCCATCGGTGGAGGCTTCCCAGCCGATGGACATGCTGGCAATGCCGTCTTCGTCAGACACGCCGTTGGTGCTGACAAGAATGGTCTCGCCCTCGGTTGCCTTGCCGGTGATCAGCACTTCGCCCTGCACCGGATCATCAACATTCCGCACTGTCTCTGACGGGCTGGTGATCAGCAGTTCTTTTGTACCGTGCCCATCCATGTAGGACACAACCGCACGATAAGAATAGCCGACGTGACGCTGGGACAGCGGCAGAACCTCGCCGGCAACTTCAGGGAAGGCCTGCCAGTCGGTCTTTGTGCTGGACCGCTGCCAGACAATCGAAAAGTTTCCAAGTCCGTCATCATCCGAGATCATGCTCGTATCGACGACAAGGGCATCTTCTTCCATTGCGGCGCCCACAAGCTGCGGCGCGCCATTCGGCTTGTCATTGACGTTCTGTACCGGGCTTGAAGGCGGGCTGAGGATTGTCTCCAGATTGCCCTGACCGTCCACATAGGAAAGCTGAACCCGCAGCTGGCGGCCGACATGGCGTTCGCGCGGGGTAAAGGACTGGCGGATTTCACCGGACAGATTTGACCAGGCGACGCCATCGTCTGACACCTGCCACTGCACCTGCATGCTGCCAACACCATCGCCATCAACAACCGATGACGCGTCGATGATCAGCGGATCATCTTCAATGGCGATAAAAGAGCCGGTTTCCACCTCGCCCTGCTCGACACCGCCAGAAGCGGTTGACCCGGAATCAGCTGGACCGGACGTAGCTGTCTGTGTGGTATCTGCCGCAACGGTTGCGGTGTCAGTGCTGGCTGCCGCCGCGCCGCTGGTGGTTGCACCGCTTGTGCTGGTTGCTGTGCTGCTTGCCGCAGCGGTCTGTGTAGCGGTCGAGGTTGTCTGCGAAGTGGATGACGCGCTGGTCGCACTGTCATCATCAGATGCAGGCAAGCCACCCGCATGGGCAGCAGTGCCGATGGCTACAATCGAGCCTGCAAGCATGTATGTCCATGGCCGGCGCATTCTTAATGACCCCCTAACAATCATGAGTCTAGGTCGCGTCTGTCGGGAGACCTGTGCAAGACAAACATAACGGTCTTTACCCAAACCACGCGCGACATTGATAGTTATACTGCGTTGGCAGTACGGCAATTACCAGCAGAAAATCGCCCAAATTGAGGCAGATGTCTAGCATTTAAATAGTGCTACTGTAAGCGGCGCTGGTATCGCTGCTCTTGTCCTGCACAGCCGCAGCCCTTGCAATGGGTGCGGCTGTGGCAGGCAAACGGGCCTATGCCGGCGTTTCATCCAGTACGTTTTTCGCAGCGCGAAAGCACTCCAGTGCCTGCGGAACGCCACAATAAATGCCAATCACATGGATAATGGCGCGGATTTCCTCGCGGGTAACGCCGTTCTTGATCGCGCCGCGGCAATGCAGTTCCCATTCATGCATTTTGCCAAGCGCGCCGATCATCGCCAGATTCATCATGGAACGGGTTTTTGCGTCAATCGCATCATCGCCCCAGCCAAATCCCCAGCACCAGGCCGTCATGGCTTCCTGAAACGGTTTGGTGAAGTCGTCAGCCGCGTCCAGCGTGCGTTCGACATAGGCGTCTCCCAAAGTGGCCTTGCGTTGTGCAAGGCCGGTTTCGAACATGTCTTCCATGATGGTGCCTTCCTCGGATTTTTCGGATGAAACAGACGGGCCGGGGCGGCCTGTCTGCGTGTGGCAAATAAGAGTGAAGACAGGCACATGCGAGGTCAAGCCATCAGATTTTTTATAAACTTACAATAAAATCAATATGATGTGCGGTTTTGTTGAAATTATTTATTGTGTTAATTTTGTATTAATCCGATTCGAACCAAACTTCATTGTTCAGGACCACCTGACGAAAGACCGATGATCGAAGTGAACGTAATAGATGGGGCGTACGGCGAGGCCGAGATCATGCAGTTGCTGACGGCTTATTTATCAGACAGGCTGTTCACGCCACGCCAGCGCAAGAGCATGCAGATCTTTGTTGATCTGACGCGCGCGGCTG
>NYYG01000017.1 GCA_002686685.1 SAR116 cluster bacterium
AAACGCATCATCGCGCGTTCCGGTCAATGTGTCCTGACCTCATTGATTATGCTGTGTTGGAGATTTGCGGAGAGGTGCCAGAGTGGTCGAATGGGGCGGTCTCGAAAACCGTTGTACCGCAAGGTACCGTGGGTTCGAATCCCACCCTCTCCGCCATTCAATTACATCGTGTCATGCCAGATCATTCAAAACCCACGGCTGGCCTTGGGTTGCGGTCACCGGGCCATGTCTGGGTATCTTAATGCAAGTCAGTATATTTCAATTCAACTCATGGGCTGGATCCTGTGTTGGGGCACACAGTATTCTGTTTGTCCGCTCAAGAACAAACCGCAACGCACAGGCCGTAAGGCCCTAGCGGAACAGCAATACAGGCACCAGACAGGATCGTATCATCTGTGTGGTTGTCGAACCAATCATCAGGTTTCGAATGCGGGAATGCCCGTAAGCCCCCATGACGAGTAAATCAATGCTGTGCTGTTCGACATGGTCACTGATTACTTTTTCAGGCTCGCCCCGTTCAAAAAAGACCTTGTAGCTGATGCCCGCCTTTTTCAGCACATTCTCGGCATGTGTGGACTGTTTGTGGCCACGGCTGCCGTCCTTGCCGGCAATAACAATATGACATTCAAGATCGGCGTATCTTTTGTTCGCGGCGATATATTCTATGGCGCCGTAGGAACTGCGCCCACCGTCAAATGCCACCAGAATTCTGTTTATTGGCTTGAACGCACGTGCAGCCACCAGAACAGGCCTGTTTGTTGACCTGATTAACCGTTCCAGATTCGAACCGAGGTGCATCTTTGCAAAGTCGGCAGCTTCCCCCCTTTTGCCAATGATGATAATGTCTGAATCATCTTGGAATTCGGTCACCGTATCGACAAAATCACCGTTCCGCAGATGGGTTTCAACATTTTTTATTCCACCTTCGACCAATCTTTCTCTTGCTAAATCAAGAACAAGGCGTGCTTTCTTCTGTGCAAGCTTTGCCCGTTTCTGATCTAGTTCTGAAAGCTCGACCAACAATTTGCTCTTGGCCTCTGCGCCAAGATTGCCAGAAAAATTTGAGGGGCCCCCGGCAGTGTAAACCCCTTCAATTACATTGAAGAGAGACACATCAAATTCATCGCCAGCGGCAGCCCAGATGACGTGGTCACAAACGCTGTCGCTGTAAATTGAGCCGTCAATGAATGCAAGCATCTTTGGCATGACTTCGGAGTCCTCAGTTAGACATCAGTTTTTCAATTCCGCCGGGTTTGTCGTGGAGCGCCAACTCATCAAGAATTGTTTCACTGGCTTCATTAAGGCCGATGATTTCCACCTCGGCACCTTCACGCCTGAACTTCATCACGACGGTGTCCAAAGCTGAAACGCTGGAAATATCCCAGATATGTGCTTTGGACAGGTCAATCGTCACTTTTTCCAATGCTTCCTTGAAGTCGAAAGATTGCAGGAACTTATCAGCGGATGCAAAAAATACCTGTCCCTCCACCACATAGGTCCTGTAGCGACCATCTGAGCTGGCTGTAGAGGTAAGGCGGAAAATCTGCGCAATTTTCCCGGCAAAGAAAATACCGGACAAAAGAACACCAACCAGAACGCCAAAAGCCAGATTATGGGTTGTGACCACGGTTACAACAGTGGCGAGCATGACAACCGAAGAACTGCGCGGGTGCTTGCGCAAATCTGCCATGGATTGCCAGCTGAATGTGCCGATCGAAACCATGATCATGATGGCAACAAGGGCCGCCATCGGGATTTGCTCAACCCACGGACCAAGACCGACACATAATGCCAACAGAAATACACCGGCGCAGAAAGTCGACAGCCTGCCCCTGCCCCCGGATTTGATATTGATAACAGACTGGCCGATCATCGCGCAGCCCGCCATTCCGCCAATGAACCCGGTTACAAAGTTTGACAGGCCCTGGCCCAGACATTCCCGATTCTTGTCGCTGGATGTATCGGTCAATTCGTCAACAATTGACGCTGTCATCAAGGATTCCAGAAGACCGACAATGGCGATCGCAAAAGCGGTCGGGGCGATTATTTCAAGAGTTTCATAATTTAAGGGAACATCCGGAAGCAGGAACATTGGCAAGCTGTCTGGCAACGTCCCCATGTCCCCGACCATACGAAGGTCCAAATCGAAGCCTTGCACGATAAAGGTCAGCACAAGAATGCAGACCAATGGCGATGGAATGATGTTGGTAATGCGGGGCAGTAGGTAAATGATCAAAAGTCCGAGGATCAACATGCCGTAAGTAAGTTGCGGAACGCCGATCAATTCAGGCAGCTGGGCAAGGAAAATCAGTATTGCCAGCGCATTTACAAAGCCAGTCAGGACTGACTTTGAAACAAACCGCATAAGGCTTCCCAAACGCAGGAATCCGGCAATGATCTGGAAAAAGCCGGCTAATACCGTGGTGGCCAGCAGATATTGCAAACCATGTACTTTGACGAGCGTGACCATCAGCACAGCAGTTGCTGCCGTTGCGGCCGAAATCATTCCGGGCCGTCCACCCGCAAAAGCGCTGATTACTGCGATGGAAAATGAGGCATATAGCCCGACTTTTGGGTCAACACCTGCGATGATCGAAAAGGCAATCGCTTCCGGTATCAGGGCCAGAGCAACCACAAGGCCTGCCAACATGTCTCCACGAACATTTGAAAACCAATCATTCTTTACTTGAGCAAGGCTGAAGTAGGACAAATGTCAGACCTTTGGTAATGCGTGTTGTTGTGACGCCCAAAGGGCGGCGGACCCGTCTTTTCGACGCCTGAGGATGCCAAAGCGAACATA
The DNA here is from genome assembly GCA_002686685.1 of SAR116 cluster bacterium. GTDB lineage: Bacteria > Pseudomonadota > Alphaproteobacteria > Puniceispirillales > Puniceispirillaceae > UBA8309. The sequence goes on from NYYG01000017.1 coordinate 2,801, forward strand.
ATAGAAGCCGTAGCCGGTGCATCGTTTGAGGGTGTTATCTAATCTTTACTTCTGAAATTCCAAGGTTCACCCGGCCACTTAATTGGCTTTCATGGCATAAGGCCTTACCTGTCCCGTCAGGCGACGCGCCATAACCCGCTGACAGGCCAGCTTGCCGGCTGGCATCCCTTGNTTCTGGAATACGCGGTAATTGCAGCGCGTTGATAGTCTGTATGGCAGGCTCTTTTGTGCCCGTCAGTGCCCGGACAGAATCCTGATCGCATCCTCGCGCACGTCTTCACCGGCTTGTTTCATCGCCTTGCGCCTTGCCGGATTGGGGAAGGCTTCGAAAACGGTGCTGAAGGATTTACGGTCCTGAATTTTGCGCCACCAGGCATCAAGATATGGCATCCCGTCCCACATCCATTCAAAGCCTAATTCCGCCAGCCTAGAAACAAAGGGGGTCAGGGCAGCATCCGCGAGACCATAGTTGTCACCAGCAAGGTAAGGCCCGTCACGAAGGGTCGCGTCAGCGTCACAAACCATTTTGCGCAATGTACCAAGACCATTTGTGACTTCGCGCGAATGTATCCCCTCTTCTACCACGGAGCGCCGCTGCGCACGTCGGCGCGGATCAGGGATGGCGGCATAATAGGCTTCCAGTTCCGCCGGTGATTGCTGCAGGACTTCATTGCGGCGAAAGACCCCATATGTCACGGCACCAAGTGCCGGCAGGTACGCATCATCTGCTCTTTTAAGCCATGCCGCACAGCGGGCCCGTTCAAGCGGATGGCCAGATCGCAGCGCAGGTCCATCAAAGGCCTCGTCGATATAGACCATGATAATTGAAGATTCGATCACCACCTGTCCGTCATGCACGAGTGTTGGCACGACCGCATTCGGGTTCAGCGCCAGATATGCAGGGGTCAATAGATCACCAGCGTCACGGTCAAGCACCCTGTGCACGCATTCCACGCCCTTTTCGGCGAGCGTCAGCCGTGCCTTGTATCCACAAGTGGCTGTTGGGAAGTAATAAAGTTCAAGCATAGGCTCCCCCTCTTCAATCACGGCCTGCTGCCTCTGTCCCTTATGCTGCTACCATAATGCTGGGTTGTTAAGAGCAGGCACAGGCTTAAAACTGACCGGTGTTCTCGGCATGGTGCCGCCGTCCAGCAGCAACCCCTGCCATGCTGCTGGATAGGCCATTTCAAAAGGCGGCTGAAAGGCCTCTGCAATCGCGCCCTCAAAGCCGAAGCGCCCATAATAATGCGGGTTCCCATAGACCAGCACAAGATCAGCATTACGCTCAGCAAGCGATGTAAGGCCATGCTTGATCAGCAGACTGCCTATTCCTTGCCTCTGGTGCGCTGGTAATACTNCCAAGGGGGCAAGAATATATCCGCAGANNCCAGATCCTGACACAGGAAACACCGGGCTGAAGGCGATAAATCCATCTATCTGGTCATGTTCTGCTGAGACCAGCGAGATAACCGGTGGGTCCGTTGGTGCGTTGAGAAGCCCGTCTACAAGCGGCAGGATTTCAAGCGCCTCGTCTTTGCCAAAGGCAGCGAGAATAAGATTTTCGATCTCGTTGCTGTCAGCTGGTCGTGTATGTCTTGGGGGCATCAGCGTTCAATTTTCGGGTGTGTGAAAATAGGCAGAAAGGCATCTCTGCTTTCATCCCGTGCAGTTAACGGCCTGCAAGGTAGCGCATGGTTGCATCTGCAAGCACATGCAGACCTGTGACAAGGTCATCCGGGTCGGTATCTTCNTCGAAACAATGGGACTTGCCGTTTATGGATGGCACAAACAGCATGCCCACCGGCATCAGCGCTGCCATATTNGTCGCGTCATGCAGAGCGCCAGATGGCATATGCCGCCAGTTACCGGGGGCATGACTCGCGGCAGAGGCTGCCAGCGCATCAATCAATNCCTGATCCATCGCNACAGGTGCCAGTCCCAGNATGTCAGAACATNCCAGCTGNANCTGATGCGTGGTGGCAATCTCGTCGAGCGTGGTTCGGATGATGCTTTCCATCCGGTCCAGCCTGTCGGCAGAGGAATCCCGCCACTGCATCGAAAACTGCACCCGCCCGGGTACGATTGAAGACGCGTTGGGGCTGAGGCTGACATGACCGATNGTCCAAACAGTGGATGGCTGCACCACATTTCGAAATCGGTCATTCAGCAAGCTGTTGAAGGCGGACAGGCCTTGAAATGCATCACGCCGATGCGCCATCGGGGTGGTGCCGGCATGATTCTGCTCGCCAGTCAGAGTAACGGTCATATCGCGGATCCCCACNATGTCGCTCACAACGCCGATCTTTTCACCAGCATTGTCGAGATAGGGTCCCTGCTCGATATGCATCTCGATATAGGCATGGAATTGGGCCGGGGTCACCGGACCGGTAACACGCGGGCCAAGGGACGCGCGGACATCCCGCAATAGCTTTCCGGACTTGTCCTGCAATCTGTCCGCCACATCTGCCGGCAGATTGCCGCTCCAGATTGCGCTTCCGGTCGTGACGCCAAATCGCCCTTCCTCATCCTGAAAATTTACCACTGAAATTGGCGGACCATCACATTCGCGGGCGGCGCGGGCAATTTCCAACCCGGCCATGACACCAAGGGCCCCGTCAAGCCATCCGCCTTCGGGCTGGCTGTCGGTATGTGACCCCAACAACAACCCTCCTCCTGGCGCAATGCCAAACTGGTTGCCCATAGCATCCATCTGGACATCAAGGCCGGCCGCATGCATTTGCTGGCCAATCCAATCCCGCGCNGCCAACTCGTCAGGCGTGTAGGCAGGCCGCACGACGCCATTGCCCTCGCCGCTGGCACCAAAGGCGCGCAGATCATGAAGTGNTTGCAGAAATCGCTCAGGATTAACATTTAACATTAATTGTAACCATATGTTTTAAAATGCTTAAAATCTTCATCTAACCAGCCATTATAACGTCAGCATCTGTTCAACAAGCCGCTGTACACGCAAGGCTTCATCCAGCGTTGCCAGTCGGTGTGGTTTGCCGGCGACACATAGCGCCAACTGGTCCAGCTGCGCTTTCAGCGCGACAGCGCGCGGGTCATCAGGCGGTGTTTCAATGGCTGTAAAGGGACCGCCATCGGATTCCATATCGATCGAAAATTCTGCCACACGCCGGCTGATATGGCTGCCCTTAATGGTGACTTCCTGGCGATCCGGCTGCGCCCCGCCAACCGACGCCATGATGCTGACTGGCTGCCCCGTTGCTGATACCAGGCGNGCCAACAGATGGGTTTCACACAGCCGGCTGTCCTCCGGATAGCTCGGGTGCGCAAAGCTGACGGAAAGTGGCCCCAGAATCCGTTCGCTGAAGAAGAGAAAATGCGAGATCACTTCACGGGTCATGCCACCTTCGGCACGAAATCGCAGCCAGTCTGCCTGCTGCTGCCACGCACGGGGCCAGTTGCCATAGGTGACAACCATATCCACGCCAATAATATCACCAAGNCCCCCGNTCTGGGCTGCTTGAGAAATGTCGGCAAGTGCTGCCCCGGCGGCTTGCGTGAAATTCACTGCCGCCGGTACACCGGCATGCTGCAGCGCGGCGACCATCGCTTCGCTGGCCGCAACATCAACGCCAAGCGGTTTTTCGAGAAAGACCGCTTTGCCGGCCGCAGCCGCCATGAGCGTCAGGTCANGTCGGGGAACCGGCGGGCAGGCAAGGTAGATCAGCGCGGCCGCATCGATCGCAGCATCAGCACTGCTGGCAATGACGGCTTGAGGGCACAGCTGCTGTGCAGCCTGACAGGCATCAGGGTCCGGGTCCCATAAGGCAACAGGGGTGAAAGCATCATGCCGGTTCATATGCTCCAGCATGCGCCGTCCCATGATCCCAAGTCCGATAATGGCCACCGTTATAGGCATATCAACATGTTCCAAAACCTTGCCCCCTCACCTGTTTTACCGGCAAAGACCCTGCGGTTGAACCCCTTACGATTTCGAGAATGGCCAGTTGACCACATAATGGTATCTGGCAGGCATTTGCGTTATTCTGCGCTGGTGCTGAACCTGTTCCAAAAAGAAAAGGCTGACNGATGATTGCGAATTCCAGTGTCTATGATGAATTGATGGCTTTTCAGCGTGATACTGCGGCATTGAAAGGGGTTGCGGGTCGGCTGGGCTGGGATCAGGAAACCATGATGCCTGCCGGGTCAGCTGANCAGCGCGCTGANGANCATAGCGCCATGTCAAAGATCATTCATGCCCGCNAGACTGACCCCCGGATCACTGACTGGCTGAACCGTGCGGAACCAACAGACCCGGTTGCTAGTGCCAATTTGCGCCATATCCGGCGCGCGCATGAAAAAATGCTGAAAGTACCAGAACGGCTGGCCGCCGAGATCGCCAGCATGACGTCACGCGCACAGGGTATTTGGGCCAATGCGCGAAAGGACGAAGATGTTGCAGGATTCCTGCCCATTCTAAAAACTGTCATCGCCCTGCGCACTGAAGAGGCGCAGGCGCTTTCAGAGGGCGGCGATCTCTATGACGCGCTGCTTGATAATTTCGAGCCGAACACCTCTGGCGCCAAAATTGCCGCGATGTTTGACGCAATGCGGCCGGGCCTTGTGGCACTTCGTGAGGCAGTACTTGCCGCTGATGCGCCCGCGCCCCTTGCCGGCAGNTTTGATGAGGACGTCCAGNTNGAATTATCAAGGGANNTGGCGCTTGCCTTTGGATATGACATGGAATGTGGTCGTATTGANCGGGCGGTGCACCCGTTTTCATCCGGATCGGGGCTGGATGTGCGCATTACGACCCGCACCAGTCCGGCTGACCCCTTCAATTGCCTTTATTCAACCATTCATGAAGTGGGGCATGCCGCTTATGAACANGGCATTNACCGNGTNCATTACCTGACCCCGNTGGGAAGCGGNGTGTCCCTTGGTGTGCATGAAAGCCAGAGCCGCATCTATGAAAACCAGATNGGCCGCAGCCGTGCCTTTACCGGCTGGCTATTCGGACGGATGCGNGATCTGTTTGGCGATTTNGGTGTNCAGGACGCAGATCACTTTTATCAGGTGGTCAATCGGGTAAATGATGGCTTTATCCGCACCGAGGCTGACGAGTTGCAGTATAATCTGCACATCATGCTGCGATTTGACCTTGAGCGCGCGCTCATGTCTGGCGATTTGCAGGTGGATGATCTGGAAGCCGCGTGGAACGACCGGTTCAAGGCAGATTTTGGATATGCGGTTGATAAACCATCCAACGGCATGTTGCAGGATGTCCATTGGTCTGTCGGACTGATTGGCTATTTTCCGACTTATTCGCTTGGCAATGTTTATGCAGGCTGTCTGCATGCGGCAATGCGTAAAGCGTTGCCTGATCTGGACAGTGACCTTNCGCGCGGTGATACCAGCAAGGCCACCGGCTGGTTGCGGACACATCTACAGCAATATGGCGGGCTTTACGAGCCCGTGGAAACGATTGAAAACGCCGCTGGCATGNCNGCTTCTGAAAAGCCGCTTCTGGCCTATCTGGACAATAAATTCCGCGACCTTTATGCGCTTTGACNGGTTGCTTCCATCCGTGCCCTGATGCGCTCGCGCCAAAAGGCATAAATGCCCGACGCCACAATCAGCCCGGCGCCGGTCAGGGTCAGCGCNTCGGGCCTTTCGNCAAGGAAAATAACNGCGATCAGCATCGCGAACAGCAGGCGCGAATAGCGAAATGGTGCAATGGCGGCAATATCGCCAGACCGCGTTGCAATGACGATGGCAGCATAAGCAAGTCCGCCAAGAACCACTGCAAGTCCGAACAGGCTCCATTCTGACAAGCCCGGCATGGACGGGGGTGCGAGGAATGGTAGTGCCAAAACCCCTCCGAGTGCGGTGGCCAGAAAGGCATAGGCGGTGACGGTCAGTGTTGAAAGCCGGGCATCCATGACCCGTGTCGCCAGATCGCGTGATGCCAGGAACAGCACCCCCAACAACGCCAGAATGGACGCAGGCTCAAAACCATCAAGGCCAGGTCGAACCACAATGACGACGCCCGCAAACCCGATGCCGATCGCCGACCATCGCCGCCAGCCAACTTTTTGACCCAGAAACAGAGCCGCGCCCATCGTCACAACAATCGGCAGCGCCTGCAGAATGGTGCTTGCGGTAGACAGCGGGATCATGGCAATGGCCGAGATAAAGAACAGCGCCGAAAAAGTGTCTGAAAAAAAGCGGATGATGAATGGCCAGGAAAGAACTTCTGCGGCAAAAAGCCGATGCCCAAGACACACAGCCAAGCCTGTGAACAGGAAACACCCGCCAAACCCAATGGTGATGAGGATTTGCGAGACCGGAAAGCTGCCAGACAGAACCTTGATAAAACTGTCCTCTACCGCAAATCCNGCCATCGCCAGCAGCATGAAGATGATNCCACGTAGATTCTGCATACCCGGTATCCTGTTCAACGCCGCAGACAGTTAGTCATTCTCACCCTTTGGCAGCGAGCGTCTTTTTCGGGTCAAAGAAAGGCTTTGGCACAATTTCAGCCTGTCTCAGATCCCCCGCCATATCGATAGACACCATGGTACCGGTTGCGGCGTGATCTGCTGCGACAAGCGCCAGCGCTATATTTTTACCAAGGCGCGGCGAATGGACAGCCGATGTAATTTTGCCAACTATGGTGTCATTGGAAAGTACCGGCCAGTTTTCGTCATTCGATCCGGTAATGGGTGGGCCGTCGATCGTGATGCCAACCTGATATTGGGACACGCCCGCCGCCTTGATCCGTTTCAAGGCGGCTTTGCTGACAAAATCTGCCGCCATATCAAGATCAACCAATCTATCCATACCCAGCTCGAAGGGATTGTTTTCTAATGTCATATCTGCATGGTAAGACAACATTGCAGCTTCAATCCGGCGAATGCTGCTTGTATGTCCAGGGTGAAGCCCCATCGGGCCACCAACGGCCATCAGATGTTCCCATAAGGCGTCACCCTTGCTCCCGTCCCTCAGGAAAATCTCATAGCCAAGTTCGCTCGACCAGCCTGTCCGCGAGATGATAAGCGGAACGCCGTTCCAGTCATATTCCATGAAACGGTAATAGGCCAGCTCCGCCGGTGCATCACCAAAGGCTGCCCGCAGAATGTCTCTCGATTTAGGCCCCTGAAGCTGCAATGGTGACACATCTGGCTCACAGATCTGCACATCCATACCTGCCGTTGCGGCGACGCCGCGCGCCCACAGCAATACATCGCTATCTGCAATGGACAGCCAAAAATGGTCCTCAGCAAGCTTTAGCAGGATCGGGTCATTGATGATGCCGCCATCCTGATCTGTTATCAGAACATATTTGCATTGCCCGACTTCACATTTGGACAGGTCGCGACAGCTTAGAAACTGGGTAAATCTTGCCGCGTCCGGGCCGGTGATTTCAACCTGTCGTTCGACCGCCACATCGCAGAGGATGGCGTCATTCACGAGATTCCAGAAATTCTGCACCGGGTCGCCAAAGTCTCGCGGGATATACATATGATTATACACCGAAAATCCTTGTGCGCCCCAGCGAAGAGCAGCATCAGAAAATGGGGATTTCCTGACCTGTGTACCGAAGCTGAACTTCCGAAAGGACTGGTCGTGTTGGCGGGGTGTGTTCATGAGGTGTGTTACCATTCTCTGGGACAGGAAAACAAAAAGGGCAGTAAAAGCTGTCGACGTAAATTGGCAAGATAATCGTTAAGCGGCCTCATACAACCGGTACTGATCGGCTGATGCCGTTGCCGGCCAAATCCTGATGTTTACATTCCTTTGGGCGCGGCCGTGGTCAGGAATTGCTGTAATGCGGATGTTACCTGCCCCGGGGTTTCAATTGTTGGCAGATGCCCCGCTTCTTCGATGATCAACAGCCGCGCATGCGGGATCATCCCTTTCATCGCGTCATGCCTTTCAACCGGGCACAAAACATCATGACGGCCGCACAGGATCAATGTCGGGCAGGTCACATCGCGTAACACATCGCAATAGTCCGGACGATCCCGCAATGCCAGCGACTGATTGATAAAAACCGCAGGCCCAAGGGACAGCGCCATTGCCATACAAATCTGCTTCAGTTGTTGGCTGTCTTCGCGGTGCGTGAAATAGTTTGGTTTCATCTCGTCACGCATAACCGCTTCGAGCTCCCCCTCTGCCACCGCCGCAATCTGCGGACCGCGCCGTTGCTTTATGGTGTCTGCCTCGGCAAAGGGGTTGGTGTCCATAAGGGCAAGGTGGCTAACACGGCCCGGGGCCTGGCGCATGATTTCCATTGCCAGAATGCCCCCCATCGACACCCCGCCAAGGGCGAATAGCGGTGGCGCATCCTGCAGGATCTGACCTGCCAACGCCGCCATATTGTCTGCCCCGCCTGTTGGCGGACAGGTAATGACATGCTCGGCGAGCATGGCCTCTTGCTGGGGGGCAAAAAGCCTTGCATCACACATCATTCCGGGCAACAGGATGAGAGGGTGCGTGCCCAATCCGCTAGAGCCGTTCGCTGGTAAGACGGGCGCCGGCGGACAGGCTTGCCAGTTTGGCATAGGCGATTTCCGGATCAACAGCGCCAAAACCCGCAAAGGTGCCAAAGCCACAATCAGAGCCGGCAATTACCCGGTCAGCACCAACGATATTCACAAACCGATCAATCCGCTGCGCAACCAGTTCCGGGTGTTCAACAAAATTGGTCGTGGTATCCACAACGCCGGGTACCAATATCTTATCCTCGGGGATTTCCGCTGCCCGGTCACGGAACACCGTCCATTCATGGGCATGTCGCGGGTTAGACGTCTCGAACAATATGTAGCTGGCACGCGTGCCCATCAATGTCCCAAAAACCTTGTCCATGTCGATGTCACAAACATGCGGGCCTTCATAATTGCCCCAGCAAATATGCACGCGCACGCGCGCTGGATCGATATCGCGCAAAGCATGGTTCAAAGCCTCGACATGCTGGTTTGCAACAGCAACAAAGGCGTCATCATCAAGATCGGAAAATAGCATATGGCGCGATAAGGCCAAATCCGGGCAGTCCAGTTGCAGATCAAGGCCGGCGCCGACGATGGTTTCATATTCTTCCTTCATGGCATCGGCAAGGGCCGCGAGATATGCCTCGCGCGTCTTGTAATGCTGGTTCTGAAGAAACAGCGAAATCACGCCGGGTGATGCGGCATTCATGAAGCCTCGTGACGCCCCATTCTTGGTCATGCCGGCCTGCAGGTTGGCAATATCCTTTTGCAGTTCGCCCTGCCCCTTCGAGCGCACCTCGCCTGTACACATCGGGCGTGCATATTGCGGCGTGCCACCGGCCTGCGCCAAACGCTCCAGAAAACTCGGGAACAGTTTCAAATCCCCGGGCGCATTTCGCGGGCTGTCACCCGAAAACCCGGTATAGCGGTCCTTCACATAAGTGGCGTAGGAAATCTTTGAGGTTTCTCCGTCCGAAACAATGTCGATACCAGCGTCAGTCTGCCGGCGTACTGTTTCTGCACAGGCATCGCGCATACAGGCGTCAAAAGCTGTCTCGTCATAGGCCTCGTTATTTTCACGCGCAAAGATGAAGTCAACGACCTCTTGCGTGCGTGGCAGGGAGCCAACATGGCTTGTCAGAATGGTTTTCATGTTTATCCCCCAGTTTTCATGACGATCTGTTTCCATATCGCGGTTTCGTCAAACAGTACATATTCGCGACGCAAACCACGTGGACCGAATTCGGCATGACTGGCGCCCATGACATAGACTTTCGCACCTGTTGGCGCGCCAAAGCTTCCCCAGCCACTATGTGTCCCATAAAGACCCCAGCGAAGCGCAGCGCGCGGCGCCATATCGGCATCTTCGCGGCCGATTTGATGCTCGATTGTAAAGGTGGCATCGGGAAAACTCGCCCGCAGCCCCATCCAGAACCGGTCGGCTGCGTCGTGCCCATGGGATGTTACACCACCCGGCAATTCAAGATGGCATGCCGGATCATATTCCGCAGGAATGGCGGCCAGGTCAGCGCCCATGACGCGTTGCAGGATATCCGCATAGCGGGCACCCCACGCATTGTCATTGCCGCGGCCACGGTAAGGGCCCTTGATATTAATGTCAGGGGTAAATGGCTTGACGCAATCCGCAACACCGCCTTCGCGTGCAATCAGATCAGCGGCATAGGCTTTCGGATCCCAGCCAAGCTGGCGCACAATCGCACCCTGGTCACGGATCAGCCATTCATCATTGATCTGGTTATTGATGGCATGACAGTCAGCGATGATGCGGTAAACAAGGGTCTGGCCGGTTGCTTCACCATAAACCCCGTCACCAAGATGTGTCGCCGTAGACAGAATACGGTGGGAACTCAGCATTCCCTCCTCCGGTGTCCCTGACCAGATTACATCCTCACCAAGCAACCGCCTGTCGGGAAATTCCGCCAAAGTCGCCATTGTTGCAGCGATCACACCCTCATTTCCAACAACCATGGAACCGGGTGAGCGCACGGGAATATCGGGCGTGTAATAGTGTTGCAATGTGGCAATGCCGCGGTCTTCCCAGATTTCACGGGTGATACCCAGAATANAATCAGGAAAGTCAGTCCATTTGGCGTCAAAACCTTTCATNACGTCATCCTTTCACCACATCCGGNTGGCGTGTNGACCCCCGGATAACAAGNGGGCCGTCAATTTGNACGCGGCGCGGCGTCATATCGCCGTCATTAATCTGTTGCATCAAAATCTCGACCGTCTGGTCCACCATCTGGTCTGCGGGCTGCCGCACCGTGGTCAAATCATAGCTGGGCCATGATGCCGCCAGCACGTCATCATAACCAATGACCGATACATCTTCGGGAACACGCAGACCCAATTCATGGCGCAGCGTGTCGAGAACCGAAAAGGCCATATGATCATTGGCCACAAAGACCGCATCNGGTATNTCGNCNNTAGAAAACAGGGANAAAGCNGCCTGCCTNGCCCTGTCNGTGCGGAAATCACCAACCGCGCGNGCATNCAGNTTGAGNCCGGCATCNGATAGTGCGGCGGTGAAGCCTGCCTCGCGGTCACGCTGCGTTGAAGCGCCTTCCCAGCCGGCAATATAGGCGATGCGCCGATGCCCGCCGGCAATCAGCACCTCGGCTGCCTTTCTGCCACCGGCATAATTGTCGGAGGTCACTGAAGACAAGGCTGCATCATCCTGACTACGATTGAACAGGACAAGCGGCACACCGGCCANGCGACATCTGTTAGACAGGTCGGATGATAACGCCACNGACGCGGCAATAATTCCATCCACCTGATAATCCAGAATTTCCTCAATCACATTNGTGATATCCCCCTGCGTACGCGTTGTGAGAAAAACCAGGACATGATAGCCACGGCCCTGCAATCGTGCAGATAGCTTCTCCAGCGCGTCGGGATAGAACTGATTGTCCAGATAGGCAACGACCAGGCCGATGATACGGCTGCGCCCCGACACCATTGCGCGGGCCAGCGAATTTGGACGATAGCCCAGTTTGTTCGCCGCCTCTCGCACCTTGTCTGACGTGTGCTGCGATGCAGATGCGCCAGGCGTAAAGACCCTGCTCACAGCCGACTGACTGACGCCGGCAAGGCGTGCAACATCGAGCGAAGTGACGGTATCACGTGGCATCAGTCTGCTGTCCAACCCCCGTCAATAATCAAGGCACTTCCAGTGATCANGCTGGATGCATCCGAGGCAAGAAACTGCACAGCACCCATGATATCTTCCACCTCGCCGACACGGTTCAGCTTGATCTTTTCCTTAATCCACTTAACCCGGTCCGGTCGCGAGAATGTCTGTTCCGTCAGTGGTGTCCGGACAAAGGTCGGGCAGATTGTGTTCACCCGGATCGCATGGGGACCAAGTTCAATAGCCATTGATTTGGTAAAACCCTCAACGGCATGTTTGGATGCGGCATACACAGATCTGTCGATGCCGCCAACCACTGCCATCTGGCTGGAAATATTTATAATTGATCCTTTGCGGCCATCCGCGATCATCGCCTGGGCCGCATAGGCAGACGCGAAAAACGCGCCGCGCAGATTGACCCCCATAACGGCATCAAAATCATCCGGATCAGTGTCGATGGCAGGTGTATGGCGCGCTAGACCCGCACTGTTGACCAGAATGTCAATCGGCCGTTCTGTTTGAACGATACCCTTTACGGCCTCGGTGTCGGTGATATCACCAACAATCGGTGTCGCCGCAAACCCGGCCGCGTTCATTTCGCTGACAACCGATTCCAGCTGTTCCGCGCCGCGTGCCATAACCGTAACCCTTGCGCCTGCCTCGGCCAGTGCGACCGCGCAGCCAAGCCCAATCCCTGACGTGCCGCCAATGACGAGGGCATGGCGTCCATCCAGGCGAAAAGACGGGGTGGTTGGCAGCGTCATGAGATACTCCTGGCACCAGTTTGCACAAGCGATGGAAAGGTCATTCCGCCGCCTCACCATAGGGGACGTTTCTGCCACCATAGCGGCGCACCCGGATATTGGCCTGTTCGGCATGTCCGACAAAGCCTTCGAGCATGCAGAGGCGTGAACAATAGGCGCCAATCTCGGCCGCTGCCTCGTCTGTCATCACTTTCTGATAGCTGTGGGTTTTCAGGAATTTGCCACCCCACAGGCCGCCGGTGTACCGCCCGGCTTTTTTCGTGGGCAATGTATGGTTGGTGCCAATGACCTTGTCGCCGTTTGCGACATTTGTGCGGGCACCAAGGAACAGCGCGCCATAACAGGTCATATGTTCCAGAAACCAGTCATCACGGTCGGTCATCACCTGTACATGTTCAGAGGCGATGTCATCAGCCATCTGCAGCATTTCGTCATAGCTGTCACAGACGATCACCTCGCCATAATCACGCCAGCTGACAGCGGCGGTATCCGCGGTCGGCAGAATACCCAGAAGGCGGTCGATCTCAGCAAGGGTGTTATGGGCAAGGGTTTCCGAATTTGTCAGCAGCACAGCAGGCGAATTATAACCATGTTCGGCCTGACCCAGCAGATCTGTTGCGCAGAGTTCGGCATCAACAGTGTCATCGGCAATCACCATGGTTTCGGTGGGCCCGGCAAACAAATCGATTCCAACCCGCCCGAAGAGCTGTCGCTTGGCCTCGGCTACAAAGGCATTGCCAGGGCCGACAAGCATGTGAACAGGCTCAATGCTTTCGGTACCAATGGCCATGGCACCGACGGCCTGAATACCGCCAAGCACATAGATTTCATGAGCGCCACCCAGATGCATGGCGGCCACAACAGCCGCATTTGGCCGGCCTTCAAATGGCGGGGTGGTGGCGACAATGCGCGGCACACCAGCGACAGACGCTGTCAGGACGGACATATGTGCCGATGCCACCATCGGAAACTTGCCGGCCGGCACATAACATCCAACCGACTGAACCGGAATATTCCGGTGGCCAAGGATCACACCCGGCATCGTTTCGACCTCGACATCCTGCATAGATGCGCGCTGGATTTCGGCAAATTTGCGCACCTGATCCTGTGCAAAGCGAATGTCATCCATATCGCGCGGTGACACCTCGGCAATCAGCGCATCAATCTCGTCCTGGCTCAGGCGATAGCTTGTCGGCGAAAAATTATCGAATTTCTCGGCAAGTTCACGCACAGCGGCATCGCCGCGCGCCTCTATATCGGCAAGTGCCGCTTCAACAACAGCGCGAACCTTTGCATCATCTTCGGATCTTTCTACCTGCGGTTTGCCGCTTTTCAGATAACGGATGGCCATAAAAATACTCCAGTCTAGCTGTCTCAGGGCTGTGGCGGTTGCCGTTCACCGCGATCAAAGGCTTCCCAACCTTCGCCATTGAAAATATCGACGCCGAGTTGCGCCATCACATGTGGGAAATCGACCATCACCCAGTTGTCGACAATCTTGCCATCGACCACTTTCCAGAAATCCATATAGCGGATCTCAACCTTCTTGCCGGATGCTGCAATACCCATGAATTCGCCAGAATGCACAGCTTCCTGCCGGCCAAAAGCAGCCGCCCACTCGCCCATATAGAGGCGCGCCTCGTCAATACAGACCTTATCGGAAAATGCCGCCTGAAAGGGGCGTTGCCAATTATCCTGAAAGGCTTTCAGCCCCGTCTTGGTGCCNCATCCGGNATTGCCCATCCAGCGGAACNCATCTGCGAAAAAGGCACCAATATCGTCAATCCGGTGATCGTTCAGCCCGTCAACCATGCCTTCGATGACACGCTGCGTCTCAGCAGTTTTTGTCATGTCAGTATCGCGGCTCAGCGCCGCTTGTTCAGGTCGTGCGCCTGCCATTATCCGTCTCCATCGATGCGCGCACCGCTGGCACTGTCAAACAGATGGCAGGCCTCCCGCGGCAAAGTGATATGAACCTGATCTCCGATCGCCGCGCGATAGTCTTTGGCAGCTTTCACCGCCACCATGCCACTTCCGGCGCGTACCGTGACCATCGTGGCATCACCAAGCAATTCCAGCGCATATACGTCGGCACTGACCATGCCGGCACCCTTCTTTTCCTGCGCAGTGGCAGTCAANATCGCATCNTCGGCCCGAAATCCNAGCGTCAACGGGCCATCCGCACNGCCAATTCCGNGCACGCTTATATTCTCGGCNGTAAAGGNGCCGTCTTTCACCTTGCCTTCGACAAGGTTCATCGCCGGGTTACCGATGAAGCCGGCNACAAATACATTCNCCGGTCGGTCATAGATTTCGGTTGGGCTGCCAACCTGCTGCACCACACCCTTATTCATCACCACCACCCGGTCAGCGAGTGTCATCGCCTCAATCTGATCGTGCGTGACGTAGATTGTTGTGACCTTCAATTCGTGNTGCAGATGCTTGATCTGNGCGCGGGTCGACACGCGTAATTTTGCGTCAAGGTTNGANAGCGGTTCATCCATCAGGAANACATTTGGTTCACGCACAATNGCGCGGGCCAAAGCCACACGCTGCCGTTGGCCNCCGGACAGCGCCGCCGGNCGGCGATGCAGGAACTCGTCAAGCTCNACCATGGCACTGGCACGGCGTACCCGCGCGTCATGCGTCGCGGANTCGACATTGCGNACCTTTAGNGGGAACCGAATATTCTCATAGACATTCATGTTGGGGTAGAGGCCGTANGACTGGAANACCATGGCAATNTCCCTGTCCTTTGGCTCAAGATCATTGACGATGCGGCCATCAATCTCGACGTCNCCACTGGTGATCTCCTCAAGCCCGGCAATCATCCGCATTGTGGTGGTCTTGCCACATCCCGATGGGCCTANAAGGACGAGAAACTCCTCATCTGCGATATCGAGGTCGAAATTTTCGACAGCAACAAAATCGCCCCACCGTTTTGTCAGGTTTTTGAGTTTGATCTGCGCCATTTTGCGCCCCCTATCCTTTGACCGCGCCGGCAGTCAACCCGCTGACAATCTGCCGCTGAAAAAACATCACCAGCACGAACAAAGGCGCTGTCGCCGATACCACTGCCGACACTGCATACATCACATTGCCCTGTTCTTGCGCGTTGCCGAGGAACCCNGAGATTTTTGGCACCATCGTCTGGTTCTCCTCGGTCAAAAGCAGTGCGGTCAGCGCAAAGTCGTTATAGGCCAGCAAAAAGCTGAACAGGCCGGTGGTGATCACCCCTGGCCACATGACCGGAATAATCACATAGCGAAAGGCCTGAAAGCGCGTNCAGCCATCAACCATCGCGCTTTCATCCAGATCCTTTGGAATNTTGAGGAAGAAGCTGTGCAGCATCCACAGGGTGAAAGGCTGGTTGATCGCCACCATCACAATGATGGTGGTGGAAAGATGGCCCCAGATATTCATCTGGAAAAAGGGAAGCAANTAACCGGAAACAAGCGTGATATGCGGCATCGCGCGAAAGACCAGCGCAATGATCAGGATCCAGAAGGCATAACGAAACCCTGAACGCGCCAGCGCATAGCCGCCCAGCGTGCCAAGCGTCAGCGAGATGGCCACCACCGAACAGGTGATGATGCCGGTATTNATGGTNGCNCGCCAGAANTCCTCCTTGACCCAGGCNCCCTCATAGNCNGCGCCNGTAAAGGCGGCNCCTGTTTCGGCCATGGTACGAATACCCTGNAACGCAAAACGCCAGTCCTGTTTCGAGAAAAAATCGGCCTCAACCTTGAAGCTGCCCCACAGGGTCCACAGAAACGGGACCGCGGCGACAGCAAGCCACAACACCAGAAAACCAATGCTGAGGCCAGANAGCCATAGGGGTGATCGTGTCACTGGATACGCCCCCCTAAGCCCGCTGGCGGTTGTCGCGCCAGGTGCGCATCACCACCGGGGCCAGAAGAATGCAGACCCCGATGATTGTCAGCATTGAGGTTGCCGCCGCTGAGCTNAACAGCATGGTNCCATCGCTGCCACGCAGGTCATTATAGATGATCCAGGATAGCGAGGTGGCNTTGGCTTCAGCGTTAAAACCNACNATNGGCTCAAAAACGCGGAAGTTATCCATNAGCTGGATGAGTGNGATNAACACNACCAATGGTGCGAGGTGTGGCACANTCACNTGNTGTACCTGCTGCCAGCGCGTGGCCCCNTCNATCATNGCNCTTTCCAGCGTNTCNTTTGGCACNGTCTGCANACCNGCATAGAACACNACAAAGGCAAAGGGCGCNGAGTGCCAGACACCATAAACGATAAGCGTNATCCAGGTCAGTGTCGGAGACGCTTTCAGTGACAGGTCGGGGTTATCAAAAATCAGCTGCAGGGTGCCGCCGATAACACCTTTGGCATCAATCATCCAGAACAGGATCANCGATCCGATCANCGGCGTCACAATCATTGGCAATAATGATACAAAGATAGNCGGCCCCTTCATCATGCCGGGAAGNCTGTTAACAGCNAGCGCAATAAAAAAGCCGAGCAGCAGCACGAAGGGCGTCACTATGAATGTATAGGTCAGCGTAAAAGCGAGNGCCTTATAAAAGGGCAGGTTCAACAACGCACCGATAAAACTCCCAATCCCGCCACCGGCCTCCCAGGCAGTGGCAATCTCGTCAAAGGCAAGATGATTACGATTTGTGTAGGTACCGAGNCCATTGAAACGGCCAAGTGGCCGTTCTTTTTGCAAGAGTGCCGTGGATTCGGTGTCAACAATCTCGACTTCTTTACACCCAAAAGGCCCACAATTCTTAACTGTCTGAACGATCTGTTCGTGCTGGATATGTAGCGACTGAATTCCAACCGAAACCACAGGCAGGGCGATNAACAAAAGCATCGCCAATACCGAAGGCCAAATAAAAGTTATAAAGGTGCGGTGAGGCATGTCGCCTATCTCGGTGTGGAAAAATNAAGAAAAAAATAGCAGGGAACGCTGTGCGCTCCCTGCCCGCATTGCTAGGGCCTAGAGAAAGCCCTTTTCCTTAGCAGCTGCTGTGTATGCAGCCTCAACATCAGCCAGTGTCTGCTCGGCACTTTCATTGCCCTGCAGAAAGTCNGCAATCTCAGCGCCAAGGGCGCCGTGCAAAGTACCCATCCACGGCAACATTGGATATGGTGAAGCGCCTCCAGCTGCTGATGCGACCACGCCAACACCAGAAGCTCTTGGCTCAGCG
>NYYG01000018.1 GCA_002686685.1 SAR116 cluster bacterium
ATGCTGACAATCCCCTGCGCCACAAGCAGGTTGGCTAGTCCGGCCAGCCATTTCTCGTAATAGCCGAACCCGGCGTAATCGGCAGGTGGCAGGCATTCGCGCACATGGCGCGAGGCGTCGATATTCCAGCGCCCAAGGGCCCCGGCTGCCAGCGTCAGAGCTAGGGCACGGCCGTGCCATTCCTTTGGAAACACGGCTGCACCGGCATCATCTGGCATCACTGGGCCGTCGCCAAACCGTCCCCCCATATCATGAATGCGGGTCATGGCCTGTCACCTGGCTGTAGTGGCAGGCCGGTGCCGATCATCGCATCGCGGTTGACCAGCGGCGCCAGTTCCGCTGCGTCCATGCCGGCGGTGCCTTCGGGGCGCATCGGCAGCACCAGATAGCGGATTTCGGCGGTGGAATCCCAGACACGGATGCTGGTATCGGCCGGAAGGGTAACGCCGAATTCGGCCAGCACGGCCCGCGGCTCGCGCACGGCGCGGCTGCGATAGGCATCGGATTTGTACCAGGCGGGCGGGATGCCCAATAGCGGCCACGGGTAGCAACTGCACAGGGTACAGACCACCATATTATGGACAGACGGCGTATTCTCAACGACCACAACATGCTCGCCCTGACGCCCGCCATGCCCCAAACCGTCAATCACAGCATCGGCATCCGCCAGAAGTGCGGCTCGGAATGTATCATCGGCCCAGGCCCGCGCGACCAGACCTGCACCGATATGCGGGCCGATATCGCTCTCATAGAAATCGATGATGGCGTCAAGTGCTGCCGGATCAACAAGCCCCTTTTCAACAAGGATTGATTCCAGCGCCTTGACGCGCAACGCAGGTTCCGGCGGCAGCAGAGCATGCACGTGTTCGTGATCATGCCCATGATCGACTGCCGGTGCGCTGGATGGTGGCTTGTTCTTTGTCATGTGGGTATCATGAAGCCCTTGATTTGGCCTGTCCACCGCACAACTGACCTCTGGATGATGTTGCCACAGGATGGCCGGTCTGCCAGATTGGTAGACCTATGACCAACATATTTTGTCATTGCCTTTTTCTGCAATCACTGCCGACAATATTGCGATTAGTGATGTGACTAACAGAATTTGAAGCACTACATCCGAACATATTGCCACCGATCTATCTTGCGCGTGACGAGGAAACGACATGTCCCTTTCAAAGCAATTTGAAAATTGCCTGACGCTGCCGGTTGTGGCGGCGCCGATGTTCCTGGCATCTGGCCCGGATCTGGTTCTTGCCTGCTGCCGCGCCGGCATTGTTGGCACGTTTCCGGCAAAAAACCAGCGCACGCTGGACGGGTTGGAGGAATGGCTGGTGACCATCCGCGCGGGCCTCGATGAGATCGCCGCTGATACAGGGCGGGCACCACCGCCCTTTGGGGTCAATCTGATTGTCCACCGTACAAACCGGATCATCCAGGAAGAGCTGGCACTCTGTGTCAAACACAAGGTGCCGCTGGTCATCACCTCGCTGGGTGCGGTGCCGGAACTGATTGCTGAAATCCACGGCTATGGCGGGCTGGTGTTNCATGATGTGATCAATCTTCGGCATGCGAAAAAGGCAGCGGATGCCGGNGTCGACGGGCTGATTGCGGTTGCCGCNGGTGCTGGCGGCCATACCGGCCAGGCNAGCCCCTTNGGCCTNATCAATGAAATTCGCCAGTTTTTTGATGGCACGGTGTTGCTGTCGGGGTCTCTGTCAACAGGTAGTGATATCGCTGCCGCCCAGACGATGGGCGCCGACCTTGCCTATCTTGGTACACGCTTTATCAACACAGCTGAATGCCAGTCGCCTGAGGGTTACAAGCAGATGATTATCGACAGCGCCTTTGGCGANGTGGTCGCTACGCCGGCTGTATCCGGGGTGAATGCCAATTTCCTGACTGCCAGCCTCGCAAATGCAGGTTTTGATCTGGATGCGCCGCATGATCACGGGCTGGTGGATATAGACAAGGAACTTGCCGAGGCGCTGACGGATGAAACCAATAGTTTCAAGGCCTGGCGAGACATCTGGTCAGCCGGACATGGTGTCGGCAGTATTGATGACATTCCCTCCGTTGCCGAACTGGTGGCANGGTTGCATGCTGAATATCATACCGCCTGTNTTGNACAGCAGGAGAATCGCGACAAGCTGGTNCCGATGGACAGAACCGCATGATCGCGCCCTTCACATTTAATACGACGCCGTCAATCCGCTTTGGCGAGGGGCTTTTGGACGAGATTGGCCCGATGCTTGCTGCAGACGATCATCAAACGGCCCTTATCGTCACGGATGCCGGCATGATGGCGACCGGCATTGTCGACCGTGCCCTTTCCAGCCTGGCAGCATCCGGCATCACCACCGGCCTTTATACCGATGTCGAGGCGGATCCACCTGAAGCCGTTGTGCATGCGGCGGTTGACGCGGCGCGCGCGGCCGGTGCGGGCATGATCATCGGCATCGGGGGNGGGTCCTCTCTTGATGTTGCAAAGCTGGTTGCGCTTTTACTGCCGGGGCATCAGACANTGGCGGCTGCCTATGGTGTGGGCAATGCGGTTGGCCCGCGACTGCCNCTGATATTGGTGCCGACAACAGCAGGCACCGGGTCAGAGGTGACCCCAATTTCGATCATCACGACAGGCAAAAGCGAAAAGATGGGGGTGGTGTCGCCGGTAATCCTNCCAGATATCGCGCTNCTGGANCCGTCACTNACANTGTCTGTNCCGCCGCATGTAACCGCCGCCACNGGCATTGATGCGATGGTGCATGCGATCGAGGCCTATGCCTCGGCGTCAGCAAACAACAATCCGATATCGCGACAGCTTGCCCTNCAGGCGCTCGGCCTTCTTGGTGGNGCGGTGGAAAAAGCGGTTCATGATGGAAGCAACCAGCAGGNGCGCGCTGACATGCTGCTGGGGTCGATGCTGGCTGGCCAGGCCTTTGCCAATTCACCAGTCGCTGCGGTACATGCGCTTGCCTATCCCATTGGCGGGCATTTCAAGATACCGCACGGCCTGTCCAATGCGTTGGTGCTTGCGCATGTATTGCGGTTCAACGCAGTGGTTGCGCCCGCACCCTATGCCGAGATGGCGCCTTCCGTGTTTCCNGCGCTNGCCGATATGGGCCCGCAGGAAGCAGCTGCCGCCTTCGCCGAGGAAATGGCCGGTCTTGCCGCGCGCTGCGGACTTGAGGCGCGGTTGCGCGATGTTGGCATTCCGGCTGATGCGCTGGATCTGCTGGCGCGGGATGCGATGAACCAGACCCGGCTTCTCGTCAATAATCCGCGTGCCGTTGATGAAAGCGATGCGCGCGCTATTTATCAGGCAGCATGGTAGGATTTCATGACACGTCCCTTGCCACCTCTGCGGTCTGCCTATCCCGTCTTCACCAGCCTTGCGACACGCTGGGATGACAATGACATCTATGGCCATCTTAACAACACGGTGCATTTCCGGCTGTTTGACACGGCGGTCAATGGCTGGCTGCTGGATCGTGGTCTTCTGGACCCGCATCATGGCGAGACCATTTTCCTTGTGGTCGAGACAGGCTGCAGCTATTTCGCCGAGCTGGCCTATCCGCAGGCCGTGGATGTCGGGCTGCGGGTGGCCCGGCTTGGCCGTTCATCCGTCACTTATGATATTGGCCTTTTTGCGCCACCGACCGGGGATGTGCCGGCAGAGCGTGCCGCGGCGCAGGGTCGATTTGTGCATGTGAATGTTGGCCGCACAAGCCGCACACCGGTGCCGATCAGTGACACTGCCCGCCTGCAGTTTGAAACACTTATGACAGGCTGAATCGCCGGTCATGATCGCTGGTCAGGATTTCAGCGCTTTCTTGAGCGTTGGTGACAATGGCACGGATTTGGTTTTCTGGAACGCCTCGTGATTGGCCTCGACAATCTCCAGGTCATAACGGTAATTCACCATCACACCGCCGGCCTGTGNCATCCCCTTGGCGCTTTTATCTGCGCCAAAATGAATATTCTCGAGGATGGCCCCGTTGCCAAGATGAAAGCGNGCNACAGGGTCNTTCGGCCAGCCATCGGNNCGGTCTGACTGNGTGAAATAGCGCAGCGCNGCCGCCCGCAGCGTTGGCTCCAGNGTGGCGGCNTCATCCTGCCAGAAGTNNGGCCCTGCCGNAGCAAACTGTGCGGCAAGNTCAGGATTATCGCGGCGCAGCCATCGCATCAGCCCCGGCACCGGTGACAGGGTGACGAAATGGGCAAGCGCCGGATGTTCCAGCTGCAATTCATGCGCAACGCGCTTGATCAGAAAATTGCCAAAGGAAATGCCAGCCAGCCCTGCCTGGCAATTGGAAATGGAATAGAAGACAGCTGTGCTGGCAAGATCCTTTGATGTGATGGTCCGATCCAGTTTAAGGACATCGGCGATGCTGCCGGGCGTNCTGTCGCTCAACGCAACCTCGACAAAGATCAACGGCTCTTCCGGCATGCGCGGGTGGAAAAAGGCAAAACAGCGCCGGTCTTCCGGCGCAAGGCGCGCNCGCAACGCATCCCATGATGTGATCTCGTGAACAGCCTCATAGGCGATGATCTTTTCAAGAATACTGGCCGGTGTTGACCAGTCGATCGGCTGCAACACCAGAAAGCCGGGGTTGAACCACATACGCAGCAAAGCGGCCAGCCCGGTCTCAATCCGTGTGACAGCGCTGTCCTCGCCACCCATGGCCAGCAGCCTTTCGCGCAGTCGCACCAGACGTACAGTGCCATTCTCGGCACCGTTCAAACGGCGGAACAGTTCCTGCCATTGCGGTTCGGCAAGCGCGGCGATCTGTGACAGGCTGTTTGCATCCGGCGCCGTACCATATTGTCTGGCGGCTTCGGATAAAGCCGCCGGGTCGATATCATGATGGCTGGCGATATGATGGATCAGGTGCCGCAGGTCATCTGCATCCATGGCCTCGATATGGGCCAGAAGCTGTTCGGCATGGATCAGCGATGAAACCTCGCCATTCGCCGCCATAACCGCATCGAGGGCGGATTCGGCGTTACGTCCAACATCATTCAGTTCGCGTATCCCGCGCCTGGTGATGCGTAAAGGTGTGCTGACAAGGGTTGTCAGCATGGATTGCAGAAAACGCATGACACTCCTCTTCATGCCGGAACGCGTGGTAACAAAAAGCCCCGGCCACTTTGCAATTGGCCTGTTTTGCCCGCGTCATCCGACCAGAAATTGCGCTGGTCTGACGCGGCTTTGCGACAATTTATCACGATTTTGTGAAAACAGGCTCTGGATTTCCGGAATGAATCAGTTAATGCTTTCGGCATCGGTGCCTTGTGCGTGCTGACTTAGGGTAAATGGTCCCGGCGGATAATCGGAAATAATCCGAAAGCAGGGGCTAGGGAGGAATGAATATGGCGTCGTCAGACGACAATCCGTTGAACACGATTCCACGTTTGGTAGCGCATCACGCCAAGGTTAGGCCGGATGCGCCGGCGTTCCGGGAAAAGGAATTCGGCATCTGGCAAAGCTGGAGCTGGCGCGAATCTGCGGCGGAAATCGACTCTCTTGCACTCGGCTTTCTCAGTCTTGGTCTTGGCGAAGGTGACCATATCGCCATCATCGGGCGTAACCGCCCNTATCTTTATTGGGCAATGGTCGCGGCGCAATCCGTCGGCGCGATACCGGTGCCGCTCTATCAGGATTCGGTGGCCGAGGAAATGGCCTATGTCATCGATCACTGTTCGGCACGTTTTATCGTGGCGCAGGACCAGGAACAGGTCGACAAGATTATCGAGGTCAAGGACAAGCTGCCCGGTGTTGAGCAGATCATCTTCCTGGACCCGCGCGGTATGCGCAANTATGACCGCACCAGCCTGACAGACTATAAAGCTTTGCAGGCGCGCGGCCGCGACGAAGAGGCCAAGCTGCGCCCCGAGCTTGAAAAGCGGCTGGCACGCCAGTCGGGCGCCAACACCTGTGCAATGCTCTACACATCGGGAACCACCGGCCGGCCAAAGGGTGTGGTGCTGTCGAATGACAATATCATCCTGACATCAAAGGCCTCGTGTGATTTTGACGGCCTGCGTGCCGATGATTCCGTTCTGGCCTATCTGCCGATGGCATGGGTCGGAGATTTCATCTTCTCGATCGGACAGGCAAGCTGGTCGGGTTTCTGCGTTGCCTGCCCCGAGAGCAGCGATACGATGCAGCATGACCTGCGCGAGATTGGCCCGAGCTATTTCTTCGCGCCGCCGCGTTATTTTGAAGGTGTTCTGACAACGGTCATGATCCGGATGGAGGATGCAGGCGGGTTCAAGCGCAAAATGTTCCACAACTTCATGACATTTGCGCGTGACGTGGGGCCGGACATTCTTGACGGCAAGCCGGTCAGTCTTGGCAAGCGGCTGAAATATGCGCTTGGAAATCTGCTGGTCTATGGCCCGCTGAAAAATACGCTTGGCTTGTCGCGGGTGCGTGTCGGCTATACCGCAGGCGAGGCGATTGGCCCTGAAATCTTTGACTTCTACCGGTCGATCGGAATCAACCTGAAACAGCTTTACGGTCAGACAGAGGCCAGCGTTTTCATCACTCAGCAACCGGATGGCGAGGTGCGGTCCGACACGGTGGGTGTTGCATCGCCCGGGGTTGAACTGAAAATCGCCGACAGCGGCGAGGTGTTTTATCGNTCGCCGGGGACATTTGTCGAATATTACAAGAATGCCGAAAGCACCAAATCCACCAAGGATGCCGAGGGATGGGTTGCGACAGGTGATGCCGGCTTCATCGAAAAGGATACCGGTCACCTGCGGATCATCGACCGTGCCAAGGATGTCGGCAAGATGAAGGACGGGTCGTTGTTCGCGCCGAAATATGTCGAGAACAAGCTGAAATTCTATCCGAATATTCTTGAATCGGTGATCTTTGGTGATGGTCGTGACAGCTGTATGGCGATGATCAATATCGATCTGCAGGCTGTCGGCAACTGGGCCGAGCGCAACAACATTGCCTATTCCTCCTATCAGGAACTGGCCGGCAATGACGAGGTCTATGCCACCATTCAGGCGCATGTCGAGGAAGTGAATGCCAGCCTTGCCGCAGATGAAATGCTGGCCGGCTGTCAGGTCAGCCGTTTTCTTGTCCTGCACAAGGAACTGGACGCTGACGATGGCGAACTGACCCGCACCCGCAAGGTGCGTCGCAATGTGATCGAAGACAAATTCAAAGACCTGATCGACGCCATGTATGGCGGCAAGGACGAGATTTTTACGGAAACCGAAGTCACCTATGAGGATGGCAGCAAGGGGTCGATCTCGGCCACATTGGAAATTCGTGATGCGAAATGCATCGCAAACAGGGAGAAGGCGGCATGACAGCCCCGCAGGACGCCACAGCGCAGGAAACAGTGACTGCTGACGGCCGCATTATCGGCGGCACCGTTATGGAGATGCGCAATATCACGCTGCGTTTTGGCGGGGTCGTTGCCATTCAGGATATTACCTTTGATATCCGGCAGGGCGAGATCCGCGCCATTATCGGGCTGAACGGGGCCGGCAAGTCATCAATGCTGAATGTCATTAACGGCTTCTATCATCCGCAAGAGGGCGAGGTCTGGTACAAAGGCGCCATCCGCGGACCGATGCGTCCGCATCAGATTGCCGCGCAGGGTATCGCCCGTACATTTCAGAACATCGCGCTGTTCCACGGCATGTCGACGCTGGACAACATCATGACAGGGCGGCTGACCCATATGAAGACCGGCCTGCTGTCACAAGCTGTCTGGGCTGGTCGGGCGCAGCGCGAAGAAACCGAAAACCGCGAGGTTGTCGAGCGGATCATTGATTTCCTGGAAATCCAGTCGATCCGCAAGACGCCGGTTGGCCGGCTTCCCTATGGCCTGCAAAAGCGGGTCGAACTCGGCCGCGCACTGGCCGCAGAGCCGTCGCTGCTGCTGCTCGACGAGCCGATGGCCGGCATGAATGTCGAGGAAAAAGAAGATATGTCGCGCTTCGTTCTTGATGTGAATGATGAATTCGGGACGACAATTGCGCTGATTGAACATGACATGGGGGTGGTCATGGACCTTGCTGACCGTGTCGTAGTGATGGATTACGGGCGCAAGATCGGAGATGGCACGCCAGACGAGGTGCGCGGCAACCAGGCGGTTATTGATGCCTATCTGGGGGTGCCGCATGACTAGTAACAGCACGCAGCCGACCGGCCTTGTTCGCGTTGGGAGATGGTAACGCATGGTTGAGTTTCTTTACGGAGTAGAAGTGTTCATCAACGGCCTGATGGCTGGTGTGATGTATTCACTTGTCGCCCTCGGCTTTGTGCTGATTTTCAAAGCATCGGGCATTTTCAACTATGCGCAGGGGGTGATGGCGCTGTTTGCGGCCATGACGCTAGTGGGTGTGCAAGAGGGGCAGGTACCCTTTGCCCATCTCATCAATGCGATTTTTGGAACCCAGTACCACCATTTCGGGTGGCACATTAACGCCTTTGTCGCCATTCTGGTGGCAGCGCTCGTGATGCTGCTTTTTGCCTATCTGGTCGAGCGCTATATTCTGAAACATCTGGTCAATCAGGAACCCATTATCCTTTTCATGGCGACCATTGGCCTTGCCTATTTCATGGAAGGCTTTGGCGATTTGATGTGGGGTTCCAACATCAAGACGCTGGATGTTGGCATTCCGCAAGGCGGTAATTTCTGGATTGAGGAGAAGACGGCCTTTCTTGGTGGTGATGATTTTTACGGGTTCTATCTCGATACGCTGGATATCTATGCCAGTGTGATTGCTGTCCTGCTGGTGTCGACGCTGGTCCTGTTTTCACAATATACTAAAACGGGACGTGCCTTGCGGGCGGTGGCGGATGATCACCAGGCGGCGCTGTCCGTTGGCATCTCGCTGCGGCGCATCTGGGTAATTGTCTGGTGCATTGCGGGCATTGTGGCGCTTGTCGCNGGGATCATGTGGGGATCNAAATCCGGCGTGCAGTTCTCGTTGTCGCTGATTGCGCTGAAAGCCCTTCCGGTGCTGATGCTTGGTGGGTTTACGTCTATTCCCGGGGCCATTATCGGTGGCCTGTTGATCGGGATTGGTGAAAAGCTGTTCGAATTCCTGATTGGCGCGCCATTCCTTGGCGGAGCCACAGAAAACTGGTTCGCTTATATGCTGGCACTTGTGTTCCTGGTGTTCAGGCCACAGGGCCTGTTCGGCGAAAAGATTATCGAGAGGGTGTAGGGCGATGCTGTATCGTGAAGCAGGTGATTTCAAGGTCAGCTACCCGGCAGACCAACAGACATTTCCCATCAGGTCTGACCGGCTAATCTTCTGGGTTGGCCTGGCCGTTGCCTATTGTGTGGTGCCATTCTTCATCAATGATTACTGGGCGAATGCAGTTCTGTTGCCGTTCCTGATCTATGGGGTGGCGTCGATCGGGCTGAACATTCTGACGGGCTATTGTGGTCAGGTATCGCTCGGTTCAGGCGGTTTCATGGCTGTTGGTGCCTATACCTGTTACAAGATGATGACGGCCTTTCCCGAGTTGAATCTGGTCATCTGTATCCTTGCAGGCGGCGTTGTCACCGCGGCTGTGGGCATCATGTTTGGCCTGCCCAGTTTGCGCATCAAGGGCTTCTACCTTGCAGTTGTCACGCTCGCAGCGCAGTTCTTCCTTGTCTGGCTCTTCAACAAGGTGCCTTGGTTTTATAACTATTCGGCGTCAGGCATGATTACAGCGCCCGAGCGCACAATGTTTGGATTTGCGATTTCCGGGCCGAATGCAACGCCTGCGGCGACTTATCTTTTCTGCCTTTCCCTGCTGGTGGTGCTTGCTTTTCTGGCGCGCAACCTGACGCGCGGGTCGGTTGGCCGAAAATGGATGGCGATCCGCGATATGGATATCGCGGCCGAAATCATCGGGGTGAATCCGCTGATGGCAAAGGTGACTGCTTTTGGTGTCAGTTCGTTTTATGTCGGTGTTGCTGGCGCGATGATCTTTTCTGTCTATCTTGGTGCTGTCGAGGTGACTGAGGCCTTTGGTATCCAGAAATCGTTCCTGTTGTTGTTCATGATCATCATTGGCGGGCTGGGCTCGATCTTCGGGTCACTGGCCGGTGCGGCATTCATGGTGCTGATGCCAGTGTTGTTGAAGAACATCATGGTCAACCAGCTGGGCTGGGCCACGGATATCGCCGCCCATTTTGAATTCATCATCATTGGTGGTTTGATCGTGTTCTTCCTGATTGTCGAGCCGCACGGGTTGGCCCAGCTATGGCGGATCATCAAGGAGAAAATGAGATTATGGCCGTTTCCGCATTAAAGAAAACAAGCAGGTGCGGGCCGGCCATTCTGGTCGTCTGAAGGCGACAAATGACGACATAATTGACTAACCTAATGGAGGAAATGCAATGAAACTTAAGCGTATGTTGGTGGCTACGGCTGTCGCAGTATCGGTGGCAACACCGGCACTGGCGGACTTGGTCATCCCGTCACTTGTTTACCGGACGGGTGCCTATGGTCCAAACGGCATCCCTTATGCCGATGGCTATGCCGACTATTTTGCTCTGTTGAACGAGCGTGATGGCGGTATTGGCGGCGAAATGGTCAATCTGATCGAGTGCGAGACAGCCTACAACACTGAAAAGGGTGTTGAATGTTTCGAAGCGACAAAAGATCTTGGCTCTCTTGTCTATCAGCCCCTGTCGACCGGTATCACATACCAGCTGATCCCGAAGGCGACAGCGGCAGATATTCCGATCCTGTCGATGGGTTATGGACGTACATCTGCCGCAAACGGCAAGGTGTTCAGCCACATCTTCAATTTTCCAGGTAATTACTGGTCCGCGGCGTCGGCTGTTATCAATCACATCCTCGACATGGAAGGTGGCGATATCAAGGGCAAGAAAGTTGCGCTCGTCTATCACAACTCTGCCTATGGCAAAGAGCCGATCCGGACCCTTGAGGAACTGGCCAAAAAGCACGGCTTTGAACTGAGCCTGCTGCCAGTAGATCATCCGGGTCAGGAGCAGAAGTCACAGTGGCTTCAGATCCGTCGTGAAAAGCCTGACTATGTAACCATGTGGGGCTGGGGCGTGATGAACCAGGTGGCCATTCAGGAAGCGGCAAACATCCGTTTCCCGATGGAAAACTTCATTGGTGTCTGGTGGTCAGGTTCGGAAAATGACGTGATCCCGGCCGGCATGAAGGCCAATGGCTACAAGGCGCTTGCCATGCACAACACCGGTATGGACTATCCGCTGTATGATGACCTGAAGAAGTATCTCTATGATACCGGTAAGGCCAGCGGCGAGCATGCGGGTACCGTGCTTTACAGCCGAGGTCTTTATGCAGGCATGCTGGCTTCCGAGGGCATCAAGACAGCTCAAAAATTGACCGGCAAATCAAATGTATCGTCTGGAGATGTGAGAGATGGTCTTGAGGCTCTAGAAATGACCGAAGAGAAGATGGCGTCTCTTGGCATGCCAAACTTCGGCCCAAGCTTCAAAGTCTCATGCGAAAGCCATGGTGGCCCGATGGTGACAGCCATCCAGCAATGGGACGCCAAGAACAAGACCTGGTCACTAATTACCCCGTTCACCCCTGGTGACATGGATGTGATCAACCGTCTGATTGCTGAAGACTCGGCTGCCTATGCTGCGGAAAACAACCTCACCG
>NYYG01000019.1 GCA_002686685.1 SAR116 cluster bacterium
AATAGCCTGTCCACTGCGTCGATCGAAGCGGCATCACACAGATGCAGGCTGGCACCCGTCTCGGCGGCCACATCGCGGGCTTTCTCGCCGGTTCTTGCCGCCAGCGTGACGGTCATGCCACTGGCCGCACAGCGCCGTGCTAGCGCCGCGCTGAGCCCAGACCCGGCGCCGATGATAAGAGTGGATGATGACATTTGTCTCTCCTGTCAGCCTTCATCGAAAACACATATAGACTATCTTTTATCGGCGCTGTCAGCGATAGAGAATTAACCACGCTGTCTGCCATCAGCATGTACTGATTGAATATGCACAACAGCGAGTTGCCGATGAGGCGTGACAGCCAAAGACGGCGGCTTCATCGCGTCCCCTGATGGCCCAGGCCTTGGGATCACCCCGGATGAAAGCCTGCTTGGAGACCCGATCCTGGAACTGAAAGCTTAGGGTGAAGACTGCCGATTTGCGGTTTCCATTGCGCGAATCCGCTCGCGATGCAGGGAATAGAGTCCGGTAGCAATGATGATCGCTGTTCCCGTTAGGGTTGGCAGGTCCGGCCATTCGTCAAACAGCAGATATCCGAGCGCGATGGCCCAGACCATAGCGGTGTAGCGAAAGGGCGACACAAAGCCNAGTTCACCGTTGCGCACCGCCATGACCGAAAACAGATAGCCGCCGATTATGGAAACGCCGGCACCACCGATATAAAGCCACATCACCGGTTCNACCGGAGTCCATGTCACNCCTGGCAGGCTGATTGCGCCNAGCCCNCAAATGGACAAAGCAGTGGCCAGTGCCACCGGCAATGACGGCACATCGCGTGACAGTTTGCGCGTGGTGATTTCACGCAGNGTGACGGCTGCCACCGCGCCGACTGCCCAGATGGAATAGGCCGAAAACCCTTCCATGCCGGGCCGGATAATCANCAANACCCCGCCAAAACCAAACAAAATGGCGAGCCAACGCCGCCAGCCCACCGCCTCGCCAAGAAACAGCGCCGCCGCCATCGTAACTGTAAGAGGCAGGACCTGCAAAATGGCTGTGACGTTCGCCAGCGGCATGTAACTCAGTGCGGTNAGAAAGCCAACTGTNGCCGCAAGCTCGGAGGCCACCCTTATNANCACAAGNCGGGTGTCGNGCCGCCCCAATCGNGNGATCAGCACGCCCGCCCGTAACGCAAGAAGTGCCATCAGCGGGGCTGTGACGAGGCCGCGCAGGAAAATCGCCTGATAAATCGACATGTCGGCGAACAGCACTTTCATCAGCCCGTCATTGNAAACAAATGAAAACATGCTGATCGCCATCAGCATTGCGCCCTGGCTGTTGGGTGAATACCGCATCAAAAAACACCTCCCCCTGCACGATGACTATACAGGCTTTTCTCAATGCTGCTATGNTTGGCGCCCTTTCCCCAAAGCTGNTATCTGAGCAGTCGTCCANCGGAGCCGCCTCCATCGTGTCTGAANATNCCTTCCGCTCTATTGCTCCGCCTNTGTGGTTGCTGGCGCTGACGGTATCGGGTGTGAATATCGGCATGGCTCTGTTGGCGCCGGCAATCCCCATGTTGCGCGACGACCTATCCGCTTCTGGTGACGAGGCGCAGCTTGTACTGAGTGCGTTTTTAGTCATGCTTGGCCTTGGCCAGCTTGTGGCGGGCTCATTGTCCGACACGCTGGGCCGACGTCCGGTGTTGNTGTCGGGCTCGTTGTTATTCNCCATCGCTGGNGCGGCGGCACTAGTGGCGCCGACTATTGAGCTGCTGATCCTTGCACGTGCCGTTCAGGGGTTTGGCGCTTCGGCCTGCATGGCGGTCGGGCGGGTGATAATCAATGATAGTTTTGATCGCACCGAGGCGGGTCGCCAGCTGTCAACCATCACTATGGTCCAGTCGATTGTGCCGCTGATGGGTTTCGCTGGAGGCGGGTTAATCGCCGATTTCATTGGCTGGCGGGGGTCGATCGGTATTATGGTGCTGACGGCGGCAGTTATTTTTACCGCGAACCTGGTGCTGCTGGCTGAGACCAACCAGAATCGCGTACCGCGCGCACCCCTTNTCAAGGTTATGGGGGTTTTTGTGCTACTGGTGCGAAGCCACGAATTCATGGTGCATGCCTCCAGCGGCGCGTTGCTGACAGCGGCCTATTTCGCGCTTGGCGGTTTCATGCCCTATCAATTCCAGCGGCTGGGGGCTAGCGTGACTATGATCGGCCTGCTGTTCAGCATGACCGCGTTTGGCTATATGTCTGGCAATTATCTCAGCCGCCACTTTGGGCCGCGGATCGGTTTAGAGTCGACGGTTTTGCTGGGTGGTGTTGTCAGTCTTTTAGCGATCCTGCTGCTGGTGCTGCTCGAAATGGCTGGGTTAGCGTCCCCGTGGGTGATTTCGGGTTGCCTGTTCCTATTTGGCGTAGCGAACGGCCTAGTTGTGGCGAATTCGATCATCTGCGCAGTGCGTGCCGCTGGGCCNCATAGCGGTGCGGCCACCGGGCTCTGCGGCGCAATGCAGATGACCTACAGCGCCGCCTTCGGCAGCCTTGTCATCGGGCTTGGCGGGGATCAGAATTTTCTGGTGGCGCTGGCTGTGGTGCTGCTGATGTCGGGAGTCGCGGCGCTGGCCACCTGGCTTGGCTATCTGCAGCGCGACTGACACAGTGATTTGGCCTGTCTGAAAATCTGCAGAATTGCCGGCAAGGTGGCGATAAACCTGTTGCCAATAGCCATGCTCTTTGCTAGACACGCGCGACGGTAGCGACACACGTCACTTGAAAAACAGACAGGCCGCCAGATCGTGGGGATTTTGAACCGCGCGGTGTGCTCGTTTTGCGTTTGAAGCAAGGCAGTGTTGCTGGCGTTGAATGTAACTTGTATCGGCACCAGACACCCATGGCAAAAACATCGCCAGCACAATTTGTAAGGCAGGTCCGCCAGGAAATCTCGCGTATTTCCTGGGCTACACGTCGCGAAACCGGGACAGCCACCATCACTGTCTTTGTGATGGCCACTATTGCTGCTGTGTTTTTTCTGTTGGTCGATATGGTGCTCTCGAACGTCGTTCAACTCATCCTCGGGCTTGGCGGGTAGCCGCCTGCCGGTTATGACCCGGCGATTGTAGAGACGGAAAGTTTTGGCAATGGCAAAGCGTTGGTATGTGCTGCATGTTTTTTCCGGTTCGGAGAAGAAGGTTGCACAGCTGATCACTGAACAGGCTGAAAGCAACGGCCTCGACCATCAGATCGAAGAGGTCATGGTACCTGTCGAGGATGTGGTCGAGATGCGCCGCGGTGTCCGCGTGCAGAGCGAGAAGAAGTTTTTCCCCGGATATATTCTGGTCAAGATGGAGCTGACCGACGAGGCCTGGCAGCTGGTTACCAGCCAGCCACGCGTCACCGGCTTCCTTGGCGGCAAGGGCAAGCCCGTGCCGATCACCAATGCCGAGGCCGAGCGGCTGATGCACCAGATGAGCGAAGGGGTGGAGCGTCCGCGGACCACTGTCACATTTGACATTGGCGAGCAGGTACGCGTTTCGGATGGGCCGTTTGCATCATTCAACGGTTATGTCGAGGAAGCTGATGATGACAAGGCGCGCCTGCGGGTGACCGTGTCCATTTTCGGCCGGTCGACTCCTGTCGAACTGGAATACAGCCAGGTCGAAAAAGTTTAGCAATGCGGTGGCAACCGTTCGAGAGACGGACCACCGGGGGTTAAGGACAACTATCTATGGCAAAGAAGATCGAAGGCTATCTAAAGCTGAACATTCCTGCCGGCGGGGCCAACCCGTCGCCGCCTGTCGGCCCGGCGCTGGGTCAGCGTGGCGTCAATATCATGGAATTCTGCAAGGCGTTCAACGCAGCGACAGACTCGCTGGAAAAGAACATGCCTGTGCCGGTGGTGATCACTGTCTATCAGGACAAGTCATTCACGTTTGTTACCAAGACAGCGCCTGTCAGCTACTTCCTGAAAAAGGCCGCCGGCCTTGGCAAGGGTGGTCAGGAGCCGGGCCGTTCGGTCGCCGGCAAGGTCACCGAGGCGCAGGTGCGCGAGATCGCCGAGCAGAAGATGGGCGATATGAATGCCGTTGACGTCGATGGCGCAATGGCCATGGTACGCGGGTCAGCCCGCGCCATGGGCCTTGAAGTCGTGGAGGGCTAACCGATGGCGAAGATCAGCAAGAGAAAAAAGGCCGCAAACGAGATCGACCGCAGCCGCAGCTATCCTCTGTCGGAAGCAGTGGCGATGATCAAGGCAAGCGCCAGCGCCTCAAAATTTGACGAGACCATCGAGATCGCCATGAATCTGGGTGTCGACCCGCGCCATGCCGACCAAATGGTGCGCGGTGTGGTTGCCATGCCGAACGGCACAGGCAAGACCATGCGTGTGGCTGTCTTTGCCCGTGACGCCAAGGCCGATGAAGCCAAGGCAGCGGGTGCCGATCTGATTGGCGCCGAGGATCTGGCCGAGGCCATCCAGGGCGGCGAGTCCAATTTCGACCGTGTGATTGCCAGCCCGGACATGATGGGCGTTGTCGGCCGGCTTGGTAAGGTGCTTGGCCCGCGTGGCCTGATGCCGAACCCCAAGCTGGGCACGGTCACACCGGATGTCGCTGCCGCGGTCAAGGCCGCAAAGGCCGGTGANGTCCAGTATCGCGCTGAAAAGGCCGGTGTTGTGCATGCCGGTGTTGGCAAGGNCAGCTTTGACGAGGCGCAGATTGTCGAGAACGCAGCTGCCTTTATTGACGCTGTGCGCAAGGCGCGCCCGAGCGGGGCAAANGGCACCTTCATCCGCAAGATCACCATCAGCTCGACNATGGGTCCGGGCATCATGGTTGAGGATGTTGCCTGACGGCATATAACGAATTTGCCGGCGCCTGACGGCGGCGGCGAACAGGGGCAGGGGTGGAGATCCTTGCCCCGCACCTGTCCAAGACTGCAGGCGCAACCGGATGTGGCATTGTCAGACCCGGCGGCTTAATTTCCTGCAATAGACGGGAGCAAGAGCAGGTTTCTGCTTGAACCTCTTGATGGGCAGGCCAGCGGACTGGCCTTGTGGCTGGTTCCTTTTTGCAACCCGAGGCAGGGCAGAGATGCCCGACACGCCTCACTAACGAGCGGAGACGATCGGTGAATAGACAAGAAAAAGCCGAACTGATCGAAACGCTGCAGACCACCCTGAATGATTCGACAACTGTTGTTGTCGCACATCAGGTTGGGATGACCGTTGCTGAGAGCAGCGACCTGCGTGCAAAGATGCGGGAAGCTGGAGCTGGCTTTAAGGTAACCAAGAACCGGATTGCCAAGCTGGCACTCAATGACACGCCGCACACGGCGCTTGAGTCACTGTTNACCGGACCGACGGCCATTGGCACNTCGNCTGACCCGGTNGCAGCGGCCAAGGTGCTCGTGGAATACGCCAAGGGTAACGACAAGCTGACAATCGTCGGCGGCAGCATGGACGGGAAATCTCTCGACAAGGCTGGCGTCGAGGCATTGGCCAAATTGCCGTCTCTTGACGAATTGCGTGGCAAGCTTGTCGGGATCCTTCAGGCCCCGGCAGCCAAAATCNCCCGTGTTGCCCAGGCTCCGGCCGGCAAGGTGGCACGCGTGATCAAGGCACGTTCAGACCAGTTGCAGCAGGGCTNACAGCCCCGANCAGACGTTCAAGCCTAATGGAGTAAATCATGGCTGATATCGAAAAAATCGCAGAAGAGCTTTCCAACCTTACCGTACTTGAGGCTGCCGAGCTGGCAACGCTTCTGGAAGACAAGTGGGGCGTATCCGCCGCCGCTGCTCCAGTTGCNATGGCAATGCCTGCTGGTGGCGGTGACGCTGCCGGTGGTGGCGAGGAAAAGTCGGAATTCGACGTTGTCCTGACCGCCGCTGGCGCTTCCAAGATCAATGTGATCAAGGAAGTCCGTGCCATCACCGGTCTCGGACTNAAGGAAGCAAAAGACCTCGTCGAAGGTGCGCCAAAGCCTGTCAAGGAAGGCGTATCNAAGGAAGAGGCCGAAGAACTGAAAGGCAAGCTGGAAGAAGCT
Organism: SAR116 cluster bacterium; assembly: GCA_002686685.1. Classification (GTDB taxonomy): domain Bacteria; phylum Pseudomonadota; class Alphaproteobacteria; order Puniceispirillales; family Puniceispirillaceae; genus UBA8309. The sequence continues at coordinate 6,026 of NYYG01000019.1, forward strand.
GGCGCCTCCGTCGAGGTCAAGTAACCACGACGTGGCCAGTCTTCCGGACTGCCCTGAATTTGCCTTGCACCGGGCCGCTTTTGCTGTCCGGTGCAAGGTCGTTTATCGCCACCGGTAATCAACCGGCCCCCACGCCGCCGATGGTGGCACAGCAACCGCAACGCAAGTNNNTGTAATCAAACAGTTAACTGACGAGGTAACCCTGATGGCATCGCAAATTAGCACTCTCGACAGTCGCCGGCGCGTGCGCCGGACATTCGGACAGCTTACCGAAGTGGCGNCTATGCCGAACCTGATCGATGTGCAGCGCTCCAGCTATGANACTTTCCTGCAGATGGACATCGCCGCGCATGCGCGTGACGACCATGGCCTCGAGGAAACCTTCAAGTCGATTTTCCCGATCGAGGATTTTGCCGGCCGCGCAAAGCTGGAATTCGTATCCTATGATCTGGAAACACCGAAATATGATGTCGAGGAATGCCAGCAGCGCGGCCTGACCTATGCGTCGTCGCTGAAAGTGACCCTGCGCCTTGAGGTGTGGGAAGAGGACGAAGTGACCGGTGCGCGGTCCATCCGCGACATCAAGGAGCAGGATGTCTATATGGGCGACATGCCGCTGATGACATCCAACGGTACCTTTATCGTGAATGGTACCGAACGGGTGATTGTCTCGCAGATGCACCGCTCGCCAGGCGTNTTTTTCGATCACGACCGCGGCAAGACGCANGCATCGGGCAAGCTGCTGTTTGCGGCACGTGTGATTCCTTACCGCGGGTCATGGCTGGATTTCGAATTCGACGCCAAGGACATCCTGAATGTCCGGATCGACCGCAAGCGCAAGCTGCCTGTCACCACCTTCCTGATGGCGCTGCCGAATGGCGACTCACTTGCCTATCAGGCNGCATNNGCCGAATCCGGTGACGAGGTTGANCCTGGCCGCATCATCGGCATGGCACGCGATGAAATCCTGCAGGAATTCTACGAAACCGTTACCTATCAGCGCAAAGGCGATGGCTGGTCCTATGAATTCAACGCCGAGGCGCTGAAAGGCAACAAGCTGACCCGCGACCTGATTGATGCCAAGTCAAACGAGGTGGTGGCCACGGCCGGCACCAAGATGACCCCGCGCCTGCTGCGCAAGCTTGCCGAAGCGGGCATCGAACGGGTATTCGTGGCGGATGACGATCTGATTGGCCGTTATCTTGCCGATGATTTCGTCAATATGGAAACCGGCGAGGTTCTGGCCGAGGCGGGTGACGAGATCACCGAGGACATTCTGAACAGCATGGCCGAAGCCGGCGAGGCAGAGATCAGTGTCCTGTTCATCGATAATGTGAATTTTGGACCGCATCTGCGCAACACGCTGGCGGCTGACCGCAACAACAGCCGCGAGGAAGCGCTTGTCGATATCTATCGTGTGATGCGCCCTGGCGAGCCGCCAACACTGGAAAGCGCCCATGCGCTGTTTGAAAGCCTGTTCTTTAACTCTGACCGCTATGATTTGTCATCAGTCGGCCGGGTGAAGATGAATTCGCGCCTTGAACTGGAAACGGATGACAGCATCCGTGTGCTGCGCAAGGACGATATTCTGGCCATCCTGCGGGTGCTGACCGGGCTGAAGGACGGTCGCGGCGATGTGGATGATATCGACCATCTTGGCAACCGGCGTGTCCGGTCTGTCGGCGAGTTGATGGAAAACCAGTATCGCGTCGGCCTGCTGCGCATGGAGCGTGCCATTCGCGAGCGTATGGGGTCGGTTGAAATCGATACTGTGATGCCTGCCGATCTGATCAACGCCAAGCCGGCTGCTGCCGCTGTGCGGGAATTCTTTGGCTCGTCCCAGCTGTCGCAGTTCATGGACCAGACCAACCCGCTGTCGGAAATTACCCACAAGCGGCGTGTCTCGGCACTTGGGCCGGGCGGTCTTACGCGTGAGCGCGCCGGATTTGAAGTGCGTGACGTCCACCCAACCCATTATGGCCGTATCTGCCCGATTGAAACGCCGGAAGGCCCGAATATCGGTCTCATCAATTCGCTTGCCACCTATGCCAAGATCAACCGTTACGGCTTTATCGAAACGCCATATCGCAAGGTTGTTGACGGCAAGGTGACGGACGAGGTGAGCTATATCTCGGCCATGGAGGAAGGCCGCTACACCATCGCGCAGGCGAATGCCGAGCTGGATGGCAAGGGCGCCTTTGTCGGTGAGCTGATTCCGATCCGCCGCGCTGGTGAAATCGGTCTGGCACGCCCGACCGATATTGAACTGATGGATGTGTCGCCAAAGCAGCTGGTATCGGTTGCCGCCGCGTTGATCCCGTTCCTTGAGAATGATGACGCCAACNGGGCGCTCATGGGATCAAACATGCAGCGTCAGGCAGTGCCGCTTGTGCGTGCCGAGGCACCGATTGTCGGCACCGGCATGGAGGCGCGCGTTGCGCGTGACTCAGGCGTGACCATCGTTGCCAGACGTGCCGGTGTGATCGATCAGGTGGATGCCACCCGTATCGTGATCCGCGCCTCGGAGGAAAGCTCCGAGGATGTGTCGCCGGTTGATATCTATTCGCTGCTGAANTTCCAGCGGTCGAACCAGAACACCACGGTGAACCAGCGCCCGCTGGTGAAGGTGGGTGATACGGTGCGCGCTGGCGATATCATCGCCGATGGCCCGTCAACCGAAGATGGCGAGCTGGCGCTTGGCCGGAATGTGCTTGTCGCCTTCATGCCGTGGAATGGCTACAATTTCGAGGATTCAATCCTGATTTCCGAGCGTGTTGTCCGTGATGACGTCTTTACCTCGATCCATATCGAGGAATATGAGGTCATGGCCCGTGACACCAAGCTGGGACAGGAAGAGATCACGCGTGACATTCCGAATGTNGGTGAGGAAGCGCTGAAGAATCTCGACGAGGCCGGCATTGTCTATGTCGGTGCGGAAGTCGGACCAAGCGATATTCTGGTTGGCAAGGTGACCCCGAAAGGTGAATCACCGATGACACCNGAAGAAAAGCTGNTGCGCGCGATCTTTGGTGAAAAAGCATCCGATGTCCGTGACACCTCGCTGAAATTNCCACCCGGCGGTTCGGGTACGGTTGTCGAAGTGCGGGTCTTCTCGCGCCGCGGTGTCGAAAAGGACGAGCGTGCGCTGGCCATCGACCGCGCAGAGATTGACCGTCTTGGCAAGGACCGGGATGACGAACGGGTGATTCTCGAGCGTGGTTTCCAGGGCCGTATGACCGAATTGCTGACCGGCCAGACCGTGGCTTCGGGGCCGAAAGGCGTCAAGTCGGGGACCAAGCTGACAGCCGAAATGCTGGACGAGATGCCAAGATCTTCCTGGCAGCAGATTGCCGTCAAGGATGACAAGGTGCAAAAGCTGGTCGAGGCACAGGTTGCCAATTTCGAGAGCGCTGTTGCCGAATTGCAGGCCCGTTTCAACGACAAGGTCGACAAGCTGCAGTCCGGTGACGAGCTGCTGCCTGGCGTGATGAAGATGGTCAAGGTCTTTGTCGCGGTGAAGCGCAAGCTGCAGCCTGGTGACAAGATGGCCGGCCGTCACGGCAACAAGGGTGTGATCTCGCGGATCGTACCTGCCGAAGACATGCCGTATCTTGAAGATGGTACGCCGATGGATATCGTGCTGAACCCGCTGGGTGTGCCATCGCGGATGAATGTCGGACAGATTCTCGAAACACATCTTGGCTGGGCCGCCCGCGGTCTGGGCAAGCAGGTGGGGGCGGCCGCCGAGGCGGCGCACGCATCCGGCAATACCAAGCCGCTGCGTGAAACGCTCAAGGGAATCTATGACACCGACCAGTATAAGGCCGAGCTTGAGGTCATGGATGACCAGCAAGTGCTGGAACAGGGTCAGCTGCTTGGACGCGGTGTGCCGATGGGGACACCGGTGTTTGATGGCGCGCGCGAGGCGGATGTGATTTCGCTTCTCGGCAAGGCAGGCCTCAGCAATACCGGCCAGGAATGGCTGACAGATGGCCGTACCGGCGAGGTCTTCGACCGCCCGGTGACTGTCGGTTATATCTATATGCTGAAGCTGCACCACCTTGTCGATGACAAGATCCACGCCCGGTCAATCGGCCCTTACTCGCTTGTGACCCAGCAGCCGCTGGGCGGTAAGGCGCAGTTTGGTGGCCAGCGTTTCGGCGAGATGGAGGTCTGGGCGCTGGAAGCCTATGGTGCCGCCTATACGCTGCAGGAAATGCTGACAGTGAAATCGGACGATGTGTCTGGCCGGACAAAGGTCTATGAGGCGATTGTCCGCGGTGATGACGACTTCGAGTCCGGTATTCCGGAATCCTTCAATGTTCTTGTCAAGGAACTGCGCTCGCTGGGTCTGAATGTGGACCTGCATGAGGCGGAATACTGATTGCGCCCGGAACAAGCGCAATCCGACCTGAACCAGATGTGACCAACAAGAGTTGGGAGAAAAGCAGATGAACGATTTGATGAACCCATTCGGGCAGAACCAGGGCCCGCAGAGCTTTGACAAGATCCGTATTTCGATTGCCTCGCCGGAGCGTATCCGGTCATGGTCATTCGGCGAGATCAAAAAGCCGGAAACCATCAATTATCGTACCTTCAAGCCGGAGAAAGACGGGCTGTTCTGTGCCCGTATCTTTGGCCCGGTCCGCGATTATGAATGCCTGTGCGGCAAATATAAGCGGATGAAGTATCGCGGCATCATCTGCGAAAAATGTGGTGTCGAGGTTACGCTGTCCAAGGTCCGGCGCGAGCGCATGGGCCATATCGAGCTGGCGTCACCCGTCGCGCATATCTGGTTCCTGAAATCACTGCCAAGCCGTATCGGCCTGCTGGTCGACATGACGCTGAAGGATCTGGAACGGGTTCTGTATTTNGAGAATTTNGTCGTGATCGAGCCTGGCNTGACNTCGCTTGAAAAGGGCCAGCTGCTNTCGGAAGANGAATTCTACGACGCGCAGGATGAATTTGGCGATGACGCCTTCGAGGCCAGCATCGGTGCCGAGGCGATCAAGAAGGTCCTTGAAGCCATGGATCTGGACGAGGAGCGCGTCAAAATCCGCGAGGAGCTGGCGGAAACCGGGTCGGAAGCCAAGCGCAAGAAGCTGGTCAAGCGGCTCAAGCTTGTCGACAGTTTCCGCGAATCCGGCAGCCGTCCAGAGTGGATGATCCTTGATGTGATCCCGGTCATTCCGCCAGAGCTGCGCCCGCTGGTGCCGCTGGATGGTGGCCGTTTCGCAACCTCGGATCTGAATGATCTCTACCGCCGTGTGATCAACCGGAACAACCGTCTGAAGCGTCTGATCGAACTGCGCGCGCCGGATATCATCGTGCGTAACGAAAAGCGCATGCTGCAGGAATCGGTTGATGCGCTGTTTGACAATGGCCGCCGTGGCCGGGTGATCAGTGGTGTGAACAAGCGGCCGCTGAAGTCGCTGTCCGACATGCTGAAAGGCAAGCAGGGGCGTTTCCGCCAGAACCTGCTTGGCAAGCGGGTCGATTATTCCGGCCGTTCGGTGATTGTTGTCGGCCCCGAGCTGAAGCTGCATCAGTGCGGCCTGCCAAAGAAAATGGCGCTCGAGCTGTTCAAGCCCTTCATCTATTCCAAGCTGGAACTCTATTCGATGGCCAGCACGGTGAAGATGGCCAAACGGATGGTCGAAAAGGAACGTCCCGAGGTGTGGGATATCCTTGAAGAGGTGATCCGCGAGCATCCGGTGATGCTGAACCGCGCACCGACACTGCACCGGCTTGGTATTCAGGCGTTTGAACCGGTCCTTGTCGAAGGCAAGGCAATCCAGCTGCATCCGCTGGTCTGTACCGCCTTCAATGCCGATTTTGACGGTGACCAGATGGCTGTTCACGTGCCGCTGTCACTGGAAGCACAGCTGGAAGCCCGCGTGCTAATGATGTCGACGAACAACATCCTCAGCCCGGCAAATGGCAAGCCGATCATCGTGCCGTCGCAGGATATCATCCTTGGCCTGTATTACATGTCGCTGGAACGTGACAATGAAAAGGGCGAGGGCATGGCCTTTGCCAATGTGCAGGAAATTCTGCTGGCGCTCGGCAACGGGTCTGTCAGCCTGCATGCCAAGGTCAAGGCACGGGTCGCAACGCGCGATGAAAATGGCGCGCGTGTGACACGGGTGATCGAGACAACACCGGGCCGCGCACAGCTGGCCGACCTGCTGCCGGACAACCCGAACTGTTCCTTCGATCTTGTCAACAAGCTGATGACAAAGAAGCAGGTCAGTGACGTGATCGACCATGTCTATCGTCACTGCGGGCAGAAGGACACAGTGATCTTCTGTGACCGTCTGATGGCGCTTGGCTTTGGTCAGGCCTGTCATGCCGGCATTTCCTTTGGTATCGCCGATCTGACGACACCGGACCTGAAGGAAAAATACGTGTCCGACGCCGAAGCGGAGGTCAAGACATTCGAACAGCAATATCTGGATGGTCTGATCACGCAGGGCGAAAAATACAACAAGGTGGTCGATGTCTGGTCACGCTGTTCGGATTTCGTCGCCGACGAGATGATGAAGGGTATTTCCACCATCCGTGACGGCGAGCCGATCAACTCTGTCTGGATGATGGCGCATTCCGGTGCGCGTGGTTCCGCTGCGCAGATCAAGCAGCTGGCCGGCATGCGCGGCCTGATGGCCAAGCCGTCGGGCGAGATCATCGAGACGCCGATCATTTCCTCGTTCAAGGAAGGGTTGAATGTTCTGGAATATTTCAACTCGACCCATGGCGCGCGTAAGGGCCTTGCCGATACAGCGCTGAAAACGGCCAATTCGGGTTATCTGACCCGTCGTCTGGTCGATGTGGCGCAGGATTGTATCGTCAATGAAGAGGATTGCGGTACATCCAAGGGCCTGACGGTCCGTGCGGTGATGAGCGGCAGTGAGGTTGTCGATTCACTCTATGACCGTATTCTGGGCCGGGTGATGGCCGAGGATCTGGTCGATATCGGGACAGGTGATGTGATTGTTGCCGCCGGTGAGATGGTGACCGAGGAACATGCCGAGGCGATCGAGACAACAGGGGTCGACCAGGCGTTGATCCGGTCGGCGCTGCTGTGTGAGGCCGAGACAGGCATCTGCGGCAAGTGCTATGGCCGTGACCTTGCGCGTGGCACCAGCGTCAATATCGGCGAGGCTGTCGGTGTGATTGCCGCACAGTCCATCGGCGAGCCGGGAACCCAGCTGACCATGCGGACCTTCCACGTTGGTGGTGCCGCGCAGCGGGGTGCCGAGCAGTCGAACATCGAAGCTGCCATCGGTGGCAAGGTGAAGCTGGAAAATGAATCGCTGGTGACGGACCGGTCAAAGAACCGCATCGTCATGAGCCGTCATACCGAGCTGCTGATNGTCGACGAGCAGGGCCGCGAGCGCGAGCGTCATCGCCTGCCTTATGGCGGCAAGCTGCTGGTCAAGCCGGATGCCGAGGTTGCCGCTGGCGATGTGCTGATCGAGTGGGATCCGTACACCATGCCGATCATCGCCGAGATGAAGGGTACCGCCAATTATGTCGATCTGATCGAAGGCGTGTCGGTACGCGAAGTGACCGAGGATGATACCGGTATCTCCAACCGTACCGTGGTGGACTGGAAACAGGCTGCCGGCGGTGCCAACCTGCGTCCGCGCATCACGCTTCGTGATGACAAGGGCGAGGTGCTGACGCTGACCAATGGTCTGGAGGCCCGCTACTTCATGTCTGCCGGCGCCATCCTGTCGATCGATAATGGTGCCGAGGTGAAGGCCGGAGACGTGTTGGCGCGTATTCCGCGGGAATCGTCAAAGACACGTGACATCACCGGTGGTCTGCCGCGTGTTGCCGAGCTGTTTGAAGCGCGCAAGCCGAAGGATTTTGCGGTGATCGCGGAATCAGACGGCCGGGTCGAGTTCGGCAATGACTACAAGGCAAAGCGCCGCATTCGGGTGATCCCGATCGAGGGTGATGCCGAGCCGGTTGAATATCTGCTGCCAAAAGGCCGTCCNCTGGCGGTCAATGANGGCGATATGGTCCGCAAGGGCGATCTGCTTCTTGATGGCAGCCCGGTACCGCATGACATCCTGTCNATTCTGGGTGTCGAGCAGCTGGCGGCCTATCTGGTCAAGGAAATNCAGGACGTTTATCGCCTGCAGGGCGTGAANATCAACGANAAGCACATCGAGGTGATNGTTCGCCAGATGCTGCAGAAGGTTGAGGTCACGGATGCTGGTGACAGCACATTCCTGATCGGCGAGCAGATCGACCGTGAGGAATTTGCCAGCTCGAATGCGTCGTTGGAGGCAGAAGGGCTGCGTCCGGCGGTGGCACATCCGGTATTGCTGGGTATCACCAAGGCGTCGCTGCAGACACGGTCCTTCATTTCTGCCGCTTCCTTCCAGGAAACAACCCGCGTTCTGACCGAGGCCGCTGTCAGCGGGCGTCAGGATACGCTGGATGGCTTGAAAGAGAACGTTATTGTCGGCCGGTTGATCCCGGCAGGCACGGGTTCGGTGATGAAGCGTCTGCGGCGCATTGCGGCGGACCGTGACAAGGTCATCGCCGAAGAGCGGGCCAAGGCAGCGCCGGCTCTGGAAAACGTCGAGGCAGCAGAAGGCTTCGCCGAGGAGGCCACTGAAACCGAAGCCTGAGGCCGGTTCCCGGCCATCGGGCAGGGTGGTTAAAAAATTATGCGTAATCTGGCGGGGCACGGCAAAAACCGCTTGACCCGCCAGCATCGCTGACATAGTTTCCGCTCACCTTTTGATGCAGGTGGTGGCCTGTTCGGGCGCAGCCCGTCCCAGTCCAGACGCTGTATCGTTATATTGGTGACGAAATCAGGTCCTCTCAGGACCATGAAAACAGGCTGATCTTCTCGGTTTTGACGGGGAGACCGGCCTCTACGCACGTTTAGTGCAACCATTTGGTTGAGATGAAAAAGGGACGGTAATGCCGACCATTAACCAGTTGATCCGGCATGGGCGCAAACGCCCTGTCGCACGTACCAAGGTTCCTGCCATGGAAGCATGCCCGCAGAAGCGCGGCGTGTGCACGCGGGTTTACACCACCACACCGAAGAAGCCGAACTCGGCCCTTCGAAAGGTTGCGCGTGTGCGTCTGACCAACGGCTTTGAGGTATCAAGCTATATCCCGGGTGAAGGTCACAACCTTCAGGAACACTCGGTTGTGCTGATCCGTGGCGGCCGTGTGAAAGACCTTCCCGGTGTCCGTTACCATATCATTCGCGGCACGCTCGACACCCAGGGTGTTGCAGACCGTCGCCAGCGCCGCTCGAAATACGGCGCGAAACGCCCGAAGTAAGGGAGATACCGAGATGTCACGTCGTCACCGCGCAGAAAAACGTCCAGTTCTTCCCGATGCCAAGTTCAAGGACACGGTTGTGTCCAAATTCATGTCCTGCCTGATGTATGACGGCAAGCGCTCGGTTGCTGAAAAGATCGTCTATGGCGCTTTTGACCGTATCCAGGAAAAATCCGGCAACGAGCCTGTAAAGGTATTCCATGACGCGCTGGAAAATGTCCGGCCGCATCTCGAGGTACGCTCGCGCCGTGTCGGTGGTGCCACATATCAGGTGCCCGTTGAGGTGCGCTCGGAGCGCGCTCAGGCACTGGCCATTCGCTGGCTGATCGACAGTTCGCGCAAGCGCGGCGAGACCACCATGGTGGACCGCCTGTCTGCCGAGCTGCTGGACGCTTCAAACAATCGCGGAAACGCCGTCAAGAAGCGTGAAGACACGCACAAGATGGCCGAAGCAAACCGCGCATTCTCGCATTACCGCTGGTAGAGCCGGCAGGAGTTATCTGATATGGCACGTGATTACCCACTAGAGCGATACCGTAACTTCGGCATCATGGCCCACATTGATGCCGGCAAGACAACCGCTACCGAGCGCATCCTCTATTATACCGGCCGGTCCCACAAGATCGGTGAAGTGCATGATGGCAACGCCACCATGGACTGGATGGAGCAGGAGCAGGAGCGCGGTATCACCATTACATCTGCGGCAACCACCTGTTTTTGGTTCCGCACCAATGATGGCAGCACGCCGTCCGGCCAGTATGGCGACGATTCTGACGAGGCGAAATTCCGCTTCAACATCATCGACACGCCGGGCCACGTTGATTTCACCATCGAGGTAGAGCGTTCGCTGGCCGTGCTTGACGGCGCTGTGTGTGTTCTTGACGCCAATGCCGGTGTCGAGCCGCAGACAGAGACAGTGTGGCGCCAGGCCGACCGTTATTCCGTGCCGCGGATCGTGTTCGTCAACAAGATGGACAAGATCGGTGCCGACTTCTTCAACTGTGTTGAGATGATTGCAGACCGTACAGGCGCCGTGCCGGCCCCTGTGCAGATGCCGATTGGCGCCGAGAACGAGTTTGAGGGTGTTGTCGATCTGATCGCCATGCAGGAATGGGTGTGGAATTCAGAGGATCTTGGGGCCAGCTGGTCACTTAAAGACATCCGCCCCGAACTTGCCGACAAAGCTGCCGAGCTGCGCGCGTCGCTGATCGAGCTGGCGGTCGAGCAGGATGATGATGCGATGGAAGCCTTCCTTGAAGGCGACGAGCCGGATGAAGAGACCCTTCGCCGGCTTATTCGTATGGGCACGCTGAATATGTCGTTCGTACCGGTTCTGTGTGGCTCTGCCTTCAAGAACAAGGGTGTGCAGCCGCTGCTGAACAGCGTTATCGATTATCTGCCGGGTCCGCTTGACGTACCGTCCTACAAGGGCTTTGCACCGGGCGACGCGACCGAGACACGCGACATTGAGCGTAGTGCTGATGATAATGACCCGCTGTCCGGTCTTGCTTTCAAGATCATGAACGACCCGTTTGTCGGTTCACTGACCTTCCTGCGCATCTATTCTGGTTCGCTGAAGAAGGGTGACAGCATCCTGAATTCGACCAAGGGCAAGAAAGAGCGCGTTGGCCGGATGATGATGATGCATTCGAACAACCGCGAGGAAATCGAAGAGGCATTTGCCGGCGATATTGTCGCGCTGGCGGGCATGAAGGAAACCACCACAGGCGACACCATGAGTGACGCGGCCAAGCCGGTGGTTCTGGAAACCATGACCTTCCCTGATCCGGTCATCGAGATCGCGATTGAGCCAAAGTCGAAGAACGACCAGGAAAAAATGTCGACAGGTCTGCAGCGTCTGGCTGCCGAGGACCCGTCCTTCCGCGTTAGTTCTGACCCGGAGTCAGGCCAGACCATCATGAAGGGTATGGGTGAATTGCACCTCGATATTCTGGTGGATCGCCTGAAGCGTGAATTCAAGGTTGAGGCGAATATCGGTGCCCCGCAGGTGGCTTATCGTGAAACCATCACNAAGGAAGCNGANATCGATTACACCCACAAGAAGCAGTCGGGTGGTTCGGGTCAGTTTGCACGGGTCAAGATGATCTTCCGGCCGCTGGCTGANGGTGGCTATGAGTTCTCNAACTCGGTTGTTGGCGGATCTGTGCCGCGCGAATATGTGCCTGGTGTTGAAAAGGGTCTCGAGCAGGCCAAGGAATCCGGCAGCATCGCCGGCTTCCCGGTCATCGATTTCGCTGTAGAGCTGATCGATGGTGCCAGCCATGATGTGGANTCATCGGTACTGGCCTTTGAAATNGCCGCACGCGCNGCGTTCCGCGAAGTGATGCAGAAGGCAGCACCAAAGCTGCTGGAGCCGGTGATGAAGGTCGAGGTGATCACACCTGAAGAATATATGGGTGATATCATCGGTGACCTGAANAGCCGTCGTGGCCAGGTCGGTGGCATGGAGCAGCGCGCCAATGCGCGGGCTATCAATGCCATGGTGCCGCTCGCCAACATGTTTGGCTATATCAACACACTGCGCTCGATGAGCCAGGGCCGTGCCCAGTATTCGATGCAGTTTGATCACTATGAACAGGTTCCGCAGGCCGTGGCTGACGAAGTCCGCGCCAAGATGGCCTGACCGCATTAGACAGACAGGAGACAGAATAGATGTCCAAGGAAAAGTTTGATCGATCCAAGCCGCATGTGAACATTGGCACGATTGGCCATGTTGATCACGGCAAGACGACGCTGACGGCGGCGATTACGAAGGTTATGGCTGAGGCAGGCGGAGCCGAGTTTCAGGCCTATGACCAGATTGACAAGGCGCCTGAGGAGCGTGCGCGGGGGATCACGATTTCGACAGCGCATGTTGAGTATGAGACGGACAACCGTCACTACGCGCATGTGGATTGTCCTGGTCACGCGGATTATGTGAAGAACATGATCACGGGTGCGGCGCAGATGGATGGCGCNATTTTGGTTGTGAGTGCGGCTGACGGTCCGATGCCACAGACCCGCGAGCATATTTTGCTGGCGCGTCAGGTTGGTGTTCCNGCGCTGTGCGTTTTCATGAACAAGGTTGACCAGGTTGATGATGAGGAGCTTNTGGAGCTTGTNGAGATGGAGATCCGCGAGCTGCTGTCGAGCTATGAGTTCCCTGGCGATGATATTCCGATTGTGAAGGGGTCTGCGCTTGCGGCGCTTGAGGACAGCGATGCGACGATTGGTTCTGAGGCGATCAAGGCGCTGATGGCCGAGGTTGATGCGTATATTCCGCAGCCTGAGCGTCCGAAGGACCAGCCGTTCCTGATGCCGATTGAGGATGTGTTCTCGATTTCGGGTCGTGGTACGGTTGTGACGGGTCGTATTGAGCGCGGCATCGTGAATGTTGGTGAGGAGATCGAGATTGTTGGTCTGAAAGAGACCACCAAGACGACCTGCACCGGTGTTGAGATGTTCCGCAAGCTTCTGGACCAGGGCGAGGCCGGCGACAATGTTGGTGTTCTGCTGCGTGGTACGAAGCGTGAGGAGGTTGAGCGTGGTCAGGTGCTTGCGGCGCCTGGTTCGATCACCCCGCATACCGAGTTCAAGTGCGAGGCCTATGTTCTGACGAAGGAAGAGGGTGGCCGTCATACGCCGTTCTTCTCGAACTATCGTCCGCAGTTCTACTTCCGGACCACGGATGTGACCGGTTCTGTTGAGCTGCCGTCTGGCACCGAGATGGTGATGCCTGGCGATAACATTGCGATGACCGTGACACTGATCGCGCCGATTGCGATGGATGAGGGCCTGCGCTTTGCGATCCGCGAAGGCGGCCGTACCGTCGGTGCCGGCGTCGTCGCATCCATCGTGAAGTAACCAAGATTAAAAGAGGGGCGTTCGGCGCCCCTCTTTGTTTGACGCTTGCAAGGAAGGGCAGTCATGGAAACCCAAAATATCCGGATCCGGTTGAAGGCGTTTGATCATCGTATCCTCGATCAGTCGACGAACGAGATCGTCAATACAGCCAAGCGTACAGGTGCAGCCGTACGTGGTCCGATTCCGCTGCCAACGAATATTCGCCGCATGACGGTGCTGCGCTCGCCGCACATCGACAAGAAAAGCCGCGAGCAGTTTGAAATGCGGACGCATAAGCGTCTTCTGGATATTGTCGACCCCACCCCGCAGACCGTCGATGCGCTGATGAAGCTCGACCTTGCGGCCGGTGTGGATGTCGAAATCAAGCTTTAGGGAAAGGGCACAGACAATGCGTAGCGGAGTTATTGCCCGCAAACTGGGAATGACGCGCGTCTTTAATGATGCTGGTCGTCATGTTCCGGTCACGGTTCTGAAACTGGATGATGTACAGGTCGTGTCGGTCCGCAATGCCGAGCGCGATGGCTATAATGCTGTCCAGCTTGGCGCCGGTGCTGCCAAGGCCAAGAATGTGTCGAAGGCGATGCGCGGCCATTTTGCCAAGGCAAATGTGCTGCCGAAGTCAAAGCTTGCCGAGTTTCGGGTGTCAGAAGATGCGATGCTGGATGTCGGCGCAACGCTGTCGCCAAACCATTTCGTCGCCGGCCAGAAGGTCGATGTTGTCGGTACGACCCAGGGTAAGGGTTTTGCCGGTGCGATGAAGCGGCATAATTTTGGTGGTTTGCGCGCCTCGCACGGTGTTTCAATCTCGCACCGTTCGCATGGTTCTACCGGCCAGTGTCAGGAACCCGGCAAGGTGTTCAAGGGCAAGAAGATGGCCGGCCATATGGGTGCCGTCCGGAACACAACCCAGAATATCGAGGTTGTCGGTGTTGATCTGGAAGAAGGTGTTGTCCTTCTGCAGGGCGCAGTGCCCGGCCCGAAAGGCGGCTGGGTTCTGATCAGCGACGCGATCAAGGCAAAAATGCCCGAGGACCTGCCATTCCCGGCTGGCCTTGTAGGTGATGATGTAGCCGCGGACGCGCCTGCTGATGACGCTGCAGATGCGGCGGCTGCCGAGGCAGCGCCAGCGGATGAGGCACCGGCTGAAGAAGCGGCAACCGAGAGCGCAGCTTCCGAAGACGCTGCCGGTGACGAGGGGCAGAAAGATGAAAGTTAAGGTAACCACGCTGGACAGCAAGGCAGCGGGTGATATCACCCTTGCCGATGATGTGTTCGCCGTTGCCCCGCGTGCCGATATTGTGGCCCGCGTTGTAAACTGGCAGCTGGCAAAGCGCCGTGCTGGCACCCATAAGGTGAAAAGCCGCGGTGAAATCCAGAAGACGGGTGCAAAGATGTTCCGGCAGAAGGGCACAGGTAACGCCCGTCACGGTCCGCGCTCTGTTGTTCAGTTCCGCGGTGGTGGCGTTGTCCATGGCCCGGTGGTGCGTGACCACGGTCATTCATTGCCGAAAAAGGTACGCCAGCTGGGTCTGAAGTCGGCACTGTCATCAAAGGCAGCCGACGGCAAGATCATTGTCATTGACGAGCTGAAGGCCAGTGGCAAGAACGCGATGAAGACAGCCGCGCTGAAGGCCAAGCTTGCAAAGCTGGGTGCTGAAAATGCGCTGATCATCGGCGGTGCCGAGCTGGACAGCAATATCGTCAAGGCAGCAAGCAACCTGCCATTTGTCGATGTGCTGCCACAGCAGGGCATCAATGTGTATGACATCCTGCGCCGCGACGTGCTGGTCCTGTCCAAGGACGCTGCGGCCCATCTCGAGGAGCGGCTGAAATGAGTGTCCGTCCCCGCAAACCGGTAAAAACGACGATCAGCAAGGAAGCGGCTTACGATACGATCCTGCGCCCGATCATCACCGAGAAGGCGACCATGGCGAATGAACATGGTCAGGTAACCTTCGCCGTGCCGGTCACCGCGACAAAGCCCCAGATCAAGGCGGCTGTCGAGATGCTGTTTGATGTGCAGGTAACAGCCGTGAATACGATCTTGCTGAAGGGCAAGACCAAAATGTTCCGCGGTCGCCCGGGTCGCCGCTCGGACATGAAGAAGGCCATGGTGACCCTTGCCGAGGGTCAGACCATTGACCTGATGGGAGTGTAAGACCATGGCATTGAAGAAATTCAACCCAACCACCCCCGGCCAGCGTAATCTGGTGCTTGTTGACAAGGGCGACCTTTACAAGGGCAAGCCGGTCAAGAAGCTGACCCAGGGCCTGACCAAGTCGGGTGGCCGCAATAATTCCGGTCATGTCACCGCATGGCATCGTGGCGGTGGTCACAAGCGCCGCTATCGCATGATTGATTTCAAGCGTACCAAGACCGGCATGATGGCGACTGTCGAGCGTCTGGAATATGATCCGAACCGGACAGCGTTTATTGCGCTGATCACCTATGAGGATGGCGAGCAAAGCTACATCCTTGCACCACAGCGTCTTGCCGTTGGTGACAAGGTGATGTCCGGTGATGGCGCCGATATCAAGCCTGGCAACGCGCTGCAGCTGTCCAGCATTCCGGTCGGCACGCTGGTCCATAATGTCGAGCTCAAGCCCGGCAAGGGTGGCCAGCTGGCACGGTCTGCCGGCACCTATATCCAGCTGGTTGGTCGTGATCGCGGCTATGCCATCCTGCGCCTGACATCCGGCGAGGTTCGCTTGGTACGCGGCGAGTGCATGGCATCTATCGGTGCCGTGTCCAACCCGGATCAGCAAAACATCAAGATCGGCAAGGCGGGTCGCAACCGCTGGCTCGGCAAGCGCCCGCATGTTCGCGGCGTTGTCATGAACCCGATCGACCACCCGCATGGTGGTGGTGAGGGACGTACCTCGGGTGGTCGCCATCCGGTTACACCGTGGGGCAAGCCGACCAAGGGCAAGCGCACGCGTTCGAACAAGAAGACGGACCGCCTGATCGTGCGGCGCCGCAAGCCATAAGGGGCGTATGAGATATGGCACGTTCTGTCTGGAAAGGTCCTTTCGTCGACGGNTATCTGCTNAAGAAAGCAGACAAGGTCCGCGAATCCGGCCGCAACGAGGTGATCAAGACCTGGTCGCGTCGTTCCACCATCCTGCCGCAGTTTGTCGGACTTACCTTCGGCGTTCATAACGGCAACAAGTTCATTCCGGTATCGGTCTCCGANGATATGGTCGGGCACAAGTTTGGTGAGTTCTCACCAACCCGCACCTATTACGGCCATGCCGCNGACAAGAAGTCGAAGCGTTAGAGGACAGCATGGGTAAGCAAGCAAAACCAAGAGTGCTGGCAGATACAGAAGCAAAGTCGGTGCTGCGCAACCTGCGCGTCAGCCCACAGAAGCTGAATCTTGTCGCCGCCATGATCCGTGGCCAGGANGNGAACAANGCGCTGGCGACACTGACCTTTTCGCGTCGCCGNATCGCNATTGACGTCAAGAAGGCGCTGCAGTCGGCGATTGCCAATGCAGAAAACAACCACGCGCTGGATGTTGACCGTCTGTTCGTCAAGGAAGCCTATGTCGGCAAGGCCATCGTGATGAAGCGTTTCAAGGCACGTGCCCGCGGCCGTGGCGCGCGTATCCTGAAGCCGTTTTCGCACCTGACCATCGTTGTCGGTGAAAGAGGAGACCAGTAGATGGGTCAGAAAATCAAACCGATCGGCCTTCGCGTCGGCATTAACCGCACATGGGACTCNCGCTGGTATGCCGGCAANAACTATGGCGAGTTGCTGCATCAGGACATTGAACTGCGCGCCTATCTGATGAAGCGCCTGAAGCAGGCAGCGATCAGCCGCGTCGTNATTGAGCGTCCTGCCGGCCGTGCGCGGGTNACAATCCATGCGGGTCGTCCGGGCCTGATCATCGGCAAGAAGGGNCAGGATATCGAACGTTTGCGCGCTGANCTGTCAAAGCGCGTTGGCAGCGAAGTCAGCCTGAATATCGTCGAAGTNCGCAAGCCGGAAATCGATGCCAAGCTGATTGCCGAGAATATTGCCCAGCAGCTGGAGCGCCGGGTCGGCTTCCGNCGTGCCATGAAGCGCGCCGTGCAGTCTGCCATGCGTCTTGGCGCACAGGGCGTGCGGATCAACTGTGCCGGCCGTCTTGGNGGTGCTGAGATCGCGCGTACNGAATGGTATCGTGAAGGCCGCGTGCCGCTGCATACGCTGCGTGCCGAGGTCGATTATGGNGAAGGTTCTGCCTTCACCACCTATGGTGTCTGCGGCATCAAGGTATGGGTGTTCAAGGGTGAGGTCATGGCACATGACCCGATGGCCCAGGACAAGCGCCTTGCCGAGCAGCAGTCCGGCCCTGCCCCGCGGGCAAACGGTTAATCAGGAGGAGTTGAACAGATGCTCTCGCCGAAGAGAACCAAATACCGCAAGGCGCATAAAGGCCGCATTCACGGCAATGCCAAGGGTGGTACGCAGCTGAATTTTGGTGCCTATGGTCTGAAAGCCATGACGCCAGAACGNGTGACAGCGCGCCAGATTGAGGCCGCGCGTCGTGCGATCACCCGTCACCTGCGTCGTGCCGGTCGTGTCTGGATCCGGATTTTTCCTGATGTGCCTGTCTCGTCAAAGCCTGCCGAGGTGCGGATGGGTAAAGGTAAGGGTTCACCTGAATTCTGGGTCGCCCGCGTCAAGCCTGGCCGGATCATGTTTGAAATTGATGGTGTTCCCTGGGAGCTGGCAAAGGAGGCCCTNTCATTGGCCTCGGCAAAGCTGCCATTGGATACAAAGATCGTCCGCCGTCTCGGCGACGGTGAATAAGGGAGAAGCACGATGGCAACGGTAAAGGCCGCAGACCTTCGCGCAAAAACCGCTGACGAGCTGAANGATCAGCTTGTTGANCTGAAGAAAGAGCAGTTCAACCTGCGTTTTCAGGTCGCNGGTGGCCAGAATGAAAACCCTGCGCGTGCACGCATCGTGCGCCGTGAAATTGCCCGTATCAAAACNGTGCTTGGCGAAATGGCAAGCGCGGCCGGTGCGGCTNAGTAAGGAAGGCGAGTTATGCCAAAGCGTATTATGCAGGGCACGGTTGTAAGCGATAAGGCCGANAAGACGGTTACCGTTCTTGTCGAGCGCAGAATCATGCATCCGGTCTATAAGAAGTTCATCACCAAGTCGAAGAAGTTCGCGGCNCATGATGCCGAGAACCGCTNCAAGCAGGGTGATNNGGTNCGNATCCGNGAATGCGCNCCNNTNTCGAANTCNAAGANCATANGAAGTCATNTACGANGACGCNGCNGCNANCTGAGGGGAAGAATGCGATGATCCAGATGCAATCAAATCTCGAGGTCGCCGACAACTCTGGTGCGCGCCGTGTGCAGTGTATCAAGGTGCTTGGTGGCTCGGGCCGCAAGGTGGCTGGCGTTGGCGATGTGATCGTTGTGTCGGTCAAGGAAGCCATTCCGCGGGGCAAGGTGAAAAAGGGTGACGTGCATCGCGCGGTCATCGTGCGCACCGCCAAGGAAATCCGGCGTCCCGATGGCAGCGCGATCCGGTTTGACCGCAATGCCGCTGTTCTGCTGAACAAGCAGAACGAGCCGATTGGCACACGTATCTTTGGCCCGGTTACACGCGAACTGCGTGGCCGCAGCTTCATGAAAATTGTATCGCTGGCACCGGAGGTGCTGTAATGGCGCAGAAATTCAAAATCAAAAAGGGTGACCAGGTCATTGTCACCACCGGCCGTGACAAGGGCCGTCGTGGCGAGGTGATCGAAGTGCTGCGGTCAGAAGGCCGTGTGCTCGTGCAGGGCTGCAACATGGTGCAGCGCCACACCCGCCCGACGCAGACGACTCCCGGTGGCATCATCGCCAAGGAAGCACCGCTGCATATTTCGAATGTTGCTCATATTGACCCTGACAGCGGCGCGGCAACGCGTGTTGGCTACGAGGTCAAGGATGGCAAGAAAGTCCGGGTCGCGCGCGCGTCCGGTAAAGCCCTGGACTGATCAGGGTAAGGAGACAAAGCTGAGATGAAAACGCGTTTGGAAGATCATTACCTGACGGCTGTTCGCCCGGCTCTGATGGAGAAATTCGGCTACAGCAATAATATGGCTGTGCCGAAGATCGAAAAGGTTGTCGTCAATATGGGCGTCGGCGAGGCGGTGCGTGACTCAAAGAAGATTGAGCATGCAACCCGCGATCTCGCTGCTATCACCGGTCAGAAGCCAGTCGTCACACGTGCCAAGAATGCCAATGCAGCCTTCAAGCTGCGCGCCGGCATGCCCATTGGTTGTAAAGTGACACTGCGTCGTGCGCAGATGTACGAATTTCTCGATCGCCTGGTGAATATCGCGCTGCCGCGTGTGCGTGATTTCCGTGGCCTCAACGGCAAAAGCTTTGACGGCCGTGGCAACTATGCCATGGGCATCCGTGAACAGATCGTGTTCCCGGAGATCGATTATGACCAGGTTGATGAGGTCCGCGGCATGGACATCATCGTAGTCACCTCTGCACAGACGGATGACGAAGCCCGCGAATTGCTCGCCGGTTTTGAATTCCCGTTTGTCAAAGCCTGAAGGAACTGAACGATGGCTAAGAAAAGCGCCGTTGAGAAGAACAACCGTCGCAAGCGTATGGTTGCACAGAAAGGTGGCCGCCGGGCCGCTCTGCGCGCCATTGTCCGTGACAAGTCACTGCCTATGGAAGAGCGTTTCCAGGCTGTGCTGAAGCTCTCGGAAGAGCCGCGCGACAGCGCTAGAACCCGGATTCGCAACCGTTGCGAGGTATCGGGTCGTCCGCGCGGTTACGACCGCAAACTCAGAATGTCGCGCATCGCACTCCGCGATCTGGCCTCTATGGGCCAGGTTCCCGGTGTTGTGAAGTCCAGCTGGTAAACGGGGAGACAATATCATGGCAATGAGTGATCCACTCGGTGATATGCTCACACGCATCCGCAACGGACAAAGCGCACGTAAGTCTGTTGTATCGAGCCCGTCATCCCGTTTCCGCACCAATGTACTCGAGGTGCTGAAGCGCGAGGGCTATATCCGCAACTATTCCAGCGTCGATGTACGCCCCGGAATCAAGGAACTTCAGATCGAGCTGAAATACCATGACGGTCAGCCGGTCATTTCCGAGATCCAGCGGGTGTCGCGCCCTGGTCGCCGTGTGTATTACGGCATTCGTGATCTTCCGCGCGTCTATAACGGGCTTGGCATCGCCATCCTGTCGACCCCGCGCGGCGTTCTGTCTGACAGCGAAGCTCGCACCGCCAATGTTGGTGGCGAGGTTCTCTGCCACGTATTCTAGGGAGCGTTTCGCATGTCTCGTGTCGGAAGCAGTGCGATTACCATTCCAGCCGATGTGACCTTGTCACAGGAAGGCGGGATCGTGGTCGTCAAGGGAAAGAACGGCGAACTTCGGGCGCCGCTTCATAATGACGTGGAGCTGTCGGTTGCCGATAATGTCGCAACCTTTTCGCAGCGTCGTAAAACACGTGAAGCAAAGGCGCTGTGGGGTACCATGCGCGCATCGGTGAACAATATGGTCATCGGCGTATCGCAGGGTTTCACCCGCAAGCTGGAGATCAACGGCGTTGGTTACCGTGCCGCTATGCAGGGCAACAAGCTCGTGCTGAGCCTCGGTTTCAGCCATCCTGTCGAGATGGAAGTGCCGGCTGGCCTGTCCGTGAATGTCGAGAACAACACGACAGTGATCATCACTGGCGCCGACAAGCAGCTTCTTGGCCAGTTTGCGTCTGAAGTGCGCGCCAAGCGTCCGCCTGAGCCGTTCAAAGGCAAGGGTGTCAAATATGCTGACGAATATATCGTCCGCAAAGAAGGCAAGAAGAAATAGGGGCAGCGGATATGTTCACATCAAGACAACTTTTCGAACGTCGCCGCGCACGCAACCGTGCCGCCGTCAAGCGTTTGTCCTCCGGGCAGCCACGTTTGTCCGTGCATCGTTCATCAAAGCATATCTATGCGCAGGTGATCGATGACAGCGAGGGGCGCACTGTGGCGGCCGCATCAACGCTGGATAACGACATCAAGCTGGAAGGCGGCACCTCTAACGCAGCGGCAGCTGCAGCCGTTGGCAAGCTGGTTGCGGAACGCGCCAAGGCAAACGGTGTCGAGGTCGTTGTATTCGACCGGGGCGGTTACATTTTTCACGGCCGTGTGAAGGCGCTTGCTGACGCCGCACGCGAAGCCGGACTGAAATTCTAGGGAGCAGGGATTTATGGCACGCAATAATGACAGGCAGGACCGCAGCGCCGCACGTGACGAGCCTGAGCTTCTGGAAAAGCTTGTAGGCATCAACCGTGTTGCCAAGGTGGTCAAGGGGGGTCGCCGGTTCGGTTTCGCCGCTCTGGTCGTCGTTGGTGACGGTCGTGGACGCGCCGGTTTCGGTACCGGCAAGGCCCGCGAGGTTCCCGAGGCGATCCGCAAGGCAACCGAAGGTGCAAAGCGTAATATGGTCCGGATCCCACTGCGGGACGGCCGTACGCTGCATCACGACATCAAGGGCGCCTATGGTGCCGGCCGTGTGCTGCTGCGGGCAGCCCAGGCAGGTACAGGCATCATCGCCGGTGGCCCGATGCGCGCCGTTTTCGAGGTGCTGGGTGTGCAGGATGTTGTCGCCAAGTCGATCGGGTCTTCCAACCCGCATAACATGATCAAGGCCACCTTCTCGGCATTGACCCATATGCAGGCACCGCGCAGCGTTGCGCAAAAGCGGGGCAAGCGTGTCGGTGACATCCTTGGCAAGCGTGGCAGCGACGACGCAGCAGCGGCGTCCTGACGGGAGTGGATGAGATGGCAGCGAAAACAGTACGTGTGACGCAGACAAAAAGCGCCATTGGCCGCCTTGGTTCGCAGCGCCAGACGCTGATCGGTCTGGGTTTGAACAAGATCGGCCGTACGCGCGAGCTTGAGGACACCCCGGCTGTTCGCGGCATGATCAACAAGGTCAAGCACCTTGTCCGTGTCGAAGGCGAATAGACAGTTACACAGGCAATGATGCCGGACCGGCATCACCAGGAGTGAAGAATGAAACTCAATGCAATCAGTGACAATCCGGGCGCAACCAAGAACCGCAAGCGGGTCGGCCGAGGCATCGGATCAGGCACCGGCAAGACATCGGGTAGCGGCCATAAGGGCCAGAAGGCACGTTCAGGCGTGTCGATCAACGGTTTTGAGGGCGGCCAGATGCCGATCCATCGCCGTCTGCCCAAGCGCGGCTTCAACAATATCTTCCGCAAGAATTACGTCGAGGTGAATCTCGGCCGCCTGCAGACTGCCATCGACGCCGGCAAGCTGGATGCCAGCAAGCCGGTTGATATTGCGGCGCTGCTTGGTGCGGGTGTGATTTCCAAGCCACGCGATGGTGTACGGATTCTCGCCAAGGGTGAGCTGAAGGCGAAGAAAGTTGAAATTCACGCTGCGGGTGCATCGAAGGCGGCAATCGCCGCTGTCGAGGCTGCCGGTGGCAAAATCGTTCTGCCGGCCGCAGCTGAATAACGCGGCGCGGGCACGAATTGGGAACGGTCAAGGGGTAACGGGACAGCATGGCAAGCACTGCAGACCGCATGGCAGCCGGCGTAGGGCTCGGCGCATTTTCGAAAGCTGAAGAGCTGAAAAAGCGCCTGTGGTTCACCCTTGGCGCGTTGATTATCTACCGGCTCGGCACCTATCTTCCGATTCCCGGCATCGATCCCGGTGCGCTTTCGGATATCTTCTCACAGCAATCCACCGGCATTCTGGGCATGTTCGACATGTTCTCCGGCGGCGCGCTCGGGCGGATGACCATTTTCGCGCTGAATATCATGCCCTACATTACCGCCTCGATCATCATGCAGCTGATGACGGCCATTGTGCCGACACTCGAGCAGCTGAAAAAGGATGGTGAGGCCGGCCGCAAGCAGATCAACCAGTACACCCGCTATCTGACCGTGCTTCTGGCAACGGTACAGGGTTATGGTATCGCTGTCGGTCTTGAGTCAGCCTCTGGCGTTGTCAGCGATCCGGGCCTGTTCTTCCGGGTGACGACAGTAACCACGCTGGTGGGCGGCACCCTGTTCCTGATGTGGCTTGGCGAGCAGATCACCAGCCGCGGTGTGGGTAACGGTATTTCGCTGATCATCTTCTCGGGTATTGTTGCCGAGGTGCCATCGGCACTGGCCGGTACGCTGGAACTGGGCCGGACAGGCGCGCTGTCTGCCATTCTGATCGTTGTCCTGTTTGCAATGATGATCGCGGTTATCGCCTTCATCGTGTTCATCGAGCGGTCAATCCGCAAGATTGTCGTCCAATATCCAAAGCGCCAGCACGGCAACAAGGTATTTGGCGGCGACCAGTCATTCCTGCCGCTGAAGATCAATGTGCCGGGTGTTATCCCGCCGATCTTTGCCTCGTCACTTCTGTTGATGCCGGTATCGGTGATCAACCTGACGGGCGGCCAGTCCGGCGGTGCCGAATGGCTTGTGACACTGAACGCGCTTCTTGGCCGCGGACAGCCGCTTTATCTCGGCATCTATGTCGGCCTGATCGTGTTCTTTGCGTTTTTCTATACGGCGATTGTCTTTAACCCGCAGGACACGGCAGAAAATCTGCGCAAATATGGCGGCTATATCCCGGGGATCCGTCCTGGCAAGCCGACGGCGGATTACCTTGATACGGTGCTGACCCGTCTGACGGTGCTTGGCGCGGCCTATCTTTCGGCTGTCTGTATCCTGCCGGAAATCCTGATCAGCCAGTATTCTGTGCCCTTCTATTTCGGCGGCACATCCTTGCTGATTGTGGTGACCGTGACGCTGGATACGGTCGGGCAGGTCCAATCGCATCTGTTGGCGCATCAATATGAAGGGCTCGTGAAAAAGTCCAAACTGCGAGGGCGCAACCGATGAATATCATTCTGTTTGGAGCGCCAGGTGCCGGTAAAGGTACGCAGGCAACGCGGCTTGTTGAACAGCGGGGTCTTGTCCAGCTGTCTACCGGTGAAATGCTGCGCGCCGCAATTGCGGCCGGGACTGAACTGGGGCTGCAGGCGAAAGCCATCATGGATCGCGGTGACCTGGTGTCGGATGACATCATTCTCGGGATGATNGCCGAGCGNATGGACAGCCCGGATTGNGCCAATGGCGTGATCCTCGACGGGTTTCCGCGCACAGTGGCNCAGGCNGATGGCCTGGCNGCCATGATGCANGATCGCGGTCTGTCGCTGGATCATGTGATCGAGATTGAGGTGGATGAAGCCGCCNTGTTCGCNCGTATCGAGACCCGTGCTGCNGAAACCGGCGNGACACGNAGTGATGACAATGCCGAGACGCTGAAGAAGCGTCTGGCGGTCTATCANGANAATACCGCGCCGCTGCTGCCCTATTACGCTGACAAGGGTTTGTTGCGCACGGTTGANGGGATGTCAGGTATTGATGAGGTTGGCCGTCAGATTGACGGTATTTTGGGCTAACAACAACGAGTTGAGGTTGACTGTATAGGGCAAAAGCCTATAATTCGCCGCCTTCGAGACATTCAGGGTGGTGCGGGCCGTTTTCTTGGTAAGGCGGAAAGTCCGACACAGTCGTCATTTGTAAGAGGAGCCAGACAGTGGCACGAATTGCGGGTGTAAATATTCCCACCAAAAAACGGGTGGAAATCGCACTGACCTATATCCACGGCATTGGCCGGACAAGCGCCAAATCCATCTGCGGTAAGGCCGGTGTTCCGGACGAGCGCCGTGTTGCCGACCTGTCGGAAGAAGAGCTGACAAAGCTGCGCGACATTATTGATGCGGATTTCCTGGTCGAGGGTGACCTGCGCCGGAAAACATCAATGGATATCAAGCGCTATCTGGACCTTGGCTGNCTNCGGGGCCTGCGCCACCGCCGCAACCTGCCGGTGCGTGGACAGCGGACACATACCAATGCACGGACCCGCAAGGGCCCGGCCAAGCCAATTGCCGGCAAGAAGAAATAACCGGGTCCAGAGGAGAAGCAGATGGCAAAACAACCAAGTCAGGGCCGGGTGCGTCGTCGCGAGCGCAAGAACATCACCAGTGGTGTGGCGCATGTGAATTCGACCTTCAACAATACGATGATCACCATCACCGATGTGCAGGGCAATACCATCGCCTGGGCATCCGCTGGTGGCATGGGTTTCAAGGGGTCGCGTAAATCCACCCCGTTTGCCGCACAGATGGCGGCAGAAGATGCCGGCAAGAAAGCTGCCGAGCATGGCATGAAGTCGCTTGATGTGCAGGTTCGCGGTCCGGGTTCGGGTCGGGAATCAGCGCTGCGCGCCCTGCAGTCTGTCGGGTTCAATGTGACATCGATCCGCGATGTGACACCGATCCCGCATAATGGCTGCCGCCCGCGCAAGCGTCGCCGCGTCTGATCGCGCNTCCCATCTGCATAAGAGGCGCCGNCCAATTGTGGTCTGGCGCTGAACNGACTGAATACTGNTCGAATGAAGGAACACCGATATGATTGAAAAGAACTGGCTCGACCTCAAAAAGCCGGATGAACTTGAAGTCAAGGTTTCCGAATACAACCCGAGCCAGGCGGTTATTGAAGTCGGCCCGTTTGAGCGTGGCTTTGGTGTGACNATCGGNAACGCGCTGCGNCGNGTATTGCTGTCATCANTGCANGGTTCCGCCATTTCCGCTGTCCAGATCCAGGGCGTNGTTCACGAGTTTTCGTCTATTCCGGGCGTGCGTGAGGATGTGACCGATCTGGTGCTGAACATGAAGGGCGTTGCTGTGCGCGTGGATGATGATTCATCCAAGCGCCTGCGGCTTGTCGCAGAAGGCCCCGCCACGGTGACCGCCGGCATGATCTCGCAAAGCGCTGGTGTGGAAATCATGAACCCNGACCATGTGCTGTGTCAGCTGGACAAGGGCGCATCGCTGTCGATGGAACTGACCGTTACGTCAGGCAAGGGCTATGTGCCGGCCGGCAGCATGCGCAGCGAGGATTCGCCAATCGGCCTTATTCCGATTGATGCCATCTACAGCCCGGTACGTCAGGTGGCCTATAAGGTTGATAATGCGCGTGTCGGACAGATCACCGACTATGACAAGCTGCTGCTGACAATTGAAACCGACGGATCGGTCACGCCCGAGGATGCAGTGGCCTATGCCGCACGTATCCTTCAGGAACAGCTGCAGACCTTCATCAACTTTGAAGAGCCGAAGGAACAGCCAAGCGAGGATGACAGCGAAGATCTGCCATTCAGCCGCAGCCTTCTGCGCAAGGTGGACGAGCTGGAACTGTCTGTCCGCTCGGCAAACTGCCTGAAGAACGACAATATCGTCTATATCGGCGATCTGGTTCTGAAGACCGAATATGAAATGCTGCGCACCCCGAATTTCGGACGCAAGTCGCTGAACGAAATCAAGGAAGTGCTGAAGGGCATGAATCTCGAGCTTGGTATGGATATTCCTGCNTGGCCGCCGGAAAATGTTGAAGAGCTTGCCCGTCGTCTTGACGAGCCTTTCTAGGGCAGGCCAGCTGGATTTACTGAAGGACACGGGCAGGGCGGATCCTGCCAGTGCAAGGGAGATAGGAAAATGCGTCATCGTCAGTCCGGACGGAAGCTGAACCGCACGTCGCAGCATCGCCAGATGCTGTTCCGGAACATGGCTCAGGCCNTGATCAAGCACGAACAGATCGTGACAACACTGCCAAAGGCGAANGAACTGCGCCCTGTGGTTGAGCGTCTGATTACCCTTGGCAAGCGCGGCGATCTTCATGCGCGCCGTCAGGCACATGCGCGTCTGCGCGATGATGCCATGACCAAGAAGCTGTTTGAGGTGCTNGGGCCACGCTATGCCGAGCGCAATGGCGGCTATACCCGCGTTCTGAAGGCCGGTTTCCGTTATGGCGACAGTGCCCCGATGGCGGTGATTGAATTNGTTGACCGCGACGAGGATGCCCGCGGCCAGGATTCAGGGCCNGTGCAGGTCAATGATGATATGGAAATGGAAGAAAGCGCAGCATAAGCAGCGCCTTTCCCGCCAGTGATGGCATCAATGGATCAGGGTCGCCTTCGGGCGGCCCTTTTTTATGTGCGCCGGCATAAAGCCCCGGAATTCCTTTGCCGTGTGCCGCACCTTCGGGCAAATATAACGCCATGAGCCAGCTTGACCTTGAACCAATGGACAGCGCGCCGAAAGGTGTGCCCCTCGCCGAGCTTTTGCGCCCGCAACGGCTGGAGGATGTGGTTGGCCAGGACAAGCTGATCGGCCCGGATGGCCGCCTGCGCCGGATGCTGGATTCGGGTGAATTGGCGTCGATCATATTCTGGGGGCCGCCCGGTACCGGCAAGACTACCATTGCGCGTCTGCTGGCTGATGCGGCGGGTATGGTGTTTGAACCTGTCTCGGCCGTCTTTGACGGTGTTGCCGACCTGCGCAAGATTTTTGCCCGCGCCGCAGATCGCCAGAAGACCGGTGCGCGCACACTGCTGTTTGTCGATGAAGTGCATCGTTTCAACAAGGCACAGCAGGACGGGCTGTTGCCGCGGGTCGAGGACGGCACCGTCACGCTGGTGGGCGCAACCACAGAAAACCCGTCATTCGCGCTGAACGGGGCGCTGCTGTCACGCGCGCAGGTGATGGTTCTGGAACGGCTGTCAACGGATGCGCTGGCAGCCTTGCTGGCGCGGGTAGAGGCCCACACAGGCGCAGCACTGCCCCTTGACGATGCGGCGCGCCAGGCGTTGCTGGCAATGGCGGACGGGGACGGGCGCTATTTGCTGAATATGGCGGCATCGCTGTTGCGGGTGCCGGCAGGCGAGATGATTGACGCAGCTGCCCTTGCCGAAATTGTTGCCGGCCGGGCACCGGCCTTTGATCGCGCCGGCGACCAGCATTACAATCTGATGTCCGCGCTGCACAAGACGCTGCGCGGATCGGACGCCGATGCCGCCCTGTACTGGCTGGCGCGGATGTTTGCCGGTGGCGAGGACCCGCATTATGTCCTGCGTCGCCTGACCCGCTTTGCATCCGAGGATATCGGCCTTGCCGAACCGGAAGCCTTGCCGCGGGCTCTTGCTGCATGGCAGGCCTATGAAAGGCTGGGCAGCCCGGAGGGCGATCTGGCCATCGCCAGCCTGGTGATCTATCTGGCCACCGCACCAAAGTCCAATGCTGCCTATGCGGCATTGAAGGCGGCAACACGCGCGGCCGCGGCCACCGGGTCGCTGATGCCGCCAGCGCATATTCTGAATGCCCCGACAGGGTTGATGAAGGATCTGGGTTATGGCCGGGACTATGCCTATGACCATGATGATCCGGACGGGTTTTCCGGGCAGGACGGGTTCCCCGATGATATGGCACGCCAGCGCTTCTACACCCCGGTGGAACGCGGATATGAGCGCGAGATTGCCAAGCGGCTTGCCTGGTGGGACAGGCTGCGCGCCGAAAAGGCAAAGGGGGATTCCTCATGACGCCTGTTATGTTTCTTGCAGTGGCGGCGGGGGGCGCCTGCGGGGCGTTGCTGCGCTATGCCCTGTCGCTTCTGATCGGGGCCGGTTTTTTTGGCATCGCCGGCCCGATGGCCACCCTTTCGGTCAATATCGGTGGCAGCGCGATGATGGGGNTGCTGGCCGGGGGCATGGCAGCCGGGCTGGTGCTGCCTGAACCGTNGCGCCTGTTCATCGCTGTCGGGTTTCTGGGCGCGCTAACCACCTTTTCCAGCTTTGCGCTGGATGCCGGGTCGTTGCTGCAGCGCACAGGCCAGATGATGAGCCTTGTCTATATTTGCCTGTCGGTCGGCCTGTCGCTGCTGGCGTTCGGCGCGGCCTATATGCTGGCCGGCATGCTGACCGGCATGCTGTTCGGGCGGGGTGGCGGCTGATGTCATCAGGGGATGCCGATATGCCGGATACAGATGGCGGGCCGGACTGGTGGCTGCTGACAGTCTCCGAAGATGAGGACGGCACGCGTATCGACAGGTTTCTGCGGCGGTCGGTAAACGGGCTGCGACAGGGGCCGGTGGAAAAGATGCTGCGGTCAGGGCTGATCCGGCTTGACGGCAATAAAGCAAAGCCGGCTGACCGGCTGGTGGCTGGCCAGGTGCTGCGTCTGCCGCCACATCTGCGTGACGGGGCCCCGCCACCGGAAAAACCGCATGTCAGGCCGGCGGACGACCGCCTGCGCAAGGATTTTGACGCCATGATCATTGCCGAGGGGCGTGACTGGCTGGCCATCAGCAAACCGGGCGGGCTGGCCGTGCAGGGGGGCACAGGCATGGCGCGGCATGTGGATGGCATGCTGCAGGCGCTGGCGGCGGGTGCGGATGACAGGCTGTGCCTTGTGCATCGCATTGACAAGGATACATCGGGGCTGCTGCTGCTCGGCAAGGGGCGGGCAGGCGCACGACGCCTGACACGCGCCTTTCAGCAGCATGATATCGAAAAGACTTATCTTGCGCTTGTCGCCGGTCTGCCGCCGGAAACGCTGCGGATCAACGCGGCTTTATCCAAGGGCGGGGCGGCCGGCCATGAACTGATGCAGGTGGATGATGCCGGCCAGCATGCCATCAGCGAATTGCGGCGGGTTGACCATGCGGCACGGCGCTATGCCCTTGTGGCGTTGCGGCCGCTGACCGGGCGCACGCACCAGCTGCGCGTGCATATGGCGCATGTTGGCCATCCCATCATGGGCGATGGCAAATATGGCGGTGAGGCCGCGCATCCTGGCGGGGTGATTGCCGGGCGCCTGCATCTGCATGCCTGGCGTCTTGTCTTGCCCGACGGAAAGCGGATCGAGGCGCCGCCAGTGGTGCCGCTGAAGGAATCATTATCCGCCCTCGGGCTTGCGATGCCTGCTGCAGACTGGCAGTTTGCCTGACATGAATAGTTGCTGATACGGGCGCGGCTGGTGCCGCGTTTCAAGATTCCCAAAAAGGGCAGGGCCGATGAATGCCGGAATGACAAACAGAAAGCGGTTCTACAAGGCGGTAGATATCAGCGAGGCGGCGGACGGCTTTTCCGTCCTGCTGGATCAGCGTGCCGTCCGGTCCCCCGGCGGCGCGGCGTTGCTGCTGCCGACCCGCCCGCTTGCCGATGCCGTGGCGGCAGAATGGGACGGACAGGGCGATGAGATCAGCCCGGTCAGCATGCCGCAATTCAGCCTTGCCGTTACCGTGGTTGATCGTGTCACGCCGCAGCGCAGCGCGATTCTGGACGAGCTGGCCGCCTATGGCGGTAATGACCTGCTGTGCTATCACGATTCCGATGACGCCGGGCTGGCAGCGCGGCAGCAGGATGGCTGGATGCCGTGGATCAGTTGGGCACAGACAACCCTGGGGGCCGATCTGCAAATCGCCACCGGAATCATGCCAGTCAGTCAGACGGATGCGGCCTGCCGTGCGCTTGCCGACGCGGCCGCCACCCATGATGACTGGGAACTTGGCATGCTGCATCGTGCGGTGACACTGGGCGGATCAATGGTGCTGGGGCTGGCCTTTTTGCGCAACAGGATGGATGCGGCCGCGCTGTTTGAAGCCGCTTTTCTGGACGAGTTGTGGCAGGCAGAAAAATGGGGCAGTGACTGGGAAGCCGAGGACCGGCGCGCCGCCATTCGCGCCGAACTGAATGAGGCGGAACGGTTTCTGCAGCATCTGCGGGCCCCGCGCGCGCAATGATCGCGCCATCACTTATCGACAGGCTGGCACAATCCGGCCGCGCACAATCTGGCGGTGCGGGGCTGGGGCCGCATACGGCCGCCCTGCTGGATGAATGTCTGCGTGCCGCGCGCGCCGGGTTGCCGCTGACGGTGGTGGTTCTGGCGGCAGCGATCATTGATGTGGTGGCGCATGAAGAGGCTGGCCCCGCCGGCCATATTGACGGGATGGATTTTGCCTATGCCGGCAACAAGGCGGCGCTTGGCTGGCTGCGTGGGCGGCGTAATGCCATCCTGCATCATGAAGGCCCGGTTGACGGGCTGATGGGTGAGGCCGATGCCGCCAGCTGGCAAGACCGTGATGCCGCGCGCGCCATCGAGGCGCTGGCAGCCTATCTGGAGGATCTGGTCTGAGCCTGCCTGCCCATGGGGAAATGGTCTGGAAAGCGCGCCTGCAGCGCGGCGTCCAGCATGTTCATGTCGCAGGTCACGCCTTGTGCGGCCAGTGACGTCACCCCGCCATCGCGGACCCCGCAGGGGACAATGCGGTCAAAGGCGGTGAGGTCAGGGTCAAGATTGATCGCAATCCCGTGCCAGCTGACCCAGCGGCTGATGCGCACACCGATGGCCGCGATCTTGTCCATCCGGTCATGTGATGTGATCCAGATCCCCGGATGACCATCACGCCGCTGGCCAGCAACGCCGAACCCGTTCAGCACATCGATAATCCAGGATTCCAGCGCCGCAACATAGGCCCGTACATCCGGATTGCGCGCGCCCAGATCCAGCATGACATAGGCCACACGCTGGCCGGGGCCGTGAAAGGTCCATTGCCCGCCGCGGCCACTGCGATGCACATCGATGCCGCTGATATCCATCAGATCTGCATCCTGTGCCGATGTGCCGCCGGTCAGCACCGGCGCATGTTCCAGCAGCCAGACTTCCTCTGCCGCGCCGTCATGGCGCATGGCGGCAACATGCTGTTCCATGGCGGTGACAAGCGGCGCATAGGGCTGCAGCCCGTCAAGCCTGCGAAAGACCGGCGACATCACGCTGTGGCCTTCACAGGCCGGCAGGGCTGAGCGGCATATGCCGGTTGACGTCTTTATAGAGAAGATAGCGGAAGGG
>NYYG01000020.1 GCA_002686685.1 SAR116 cluster bacterium
CTGGGCGCTGATGATGGAAGGCGGCATTCAGATCAACACCGCGGGTGAACGCTTTTCCAACGAGCATGAGGGTTATTCCGAACAGGCAGAACGGGTCATCCGGCAACCTGATCAGACCGCCTACGCGCTGTTTGATGATCGCATTCTGGCACTAGCGCGTGAATTTCCGGATTTTTGCGGTGCCGAGGCGGCGGGCGCCCTGATCAGCGCTGCTAGCATTGCAGAAATGGAAAATCGGCTTGGTGTGCCGGTTGGTGCCCTAAAGGCGACGCTTGATGATGTTGCTGCCTGCCAGTCGGGACAGCAAGAAGACAGCTTTGGCCGCGATTTTACCACCAAACCTGCATTGAACGGGGCCATCCATGCCATCCGCGTGACCGGGGCCCTGTTCCATACACAAGGTGGTCTGGATATCAATCTGGACGCCGAGGTGATTGACGCCAACGGACAACCGCTTGGCGGGCTGCTGGCCGCAGGTGGGGCTGCCCGTGGCGTATCCGGGCCGGATGTGTCNGGCTACCTGTCCGGCAACGGNCTTTTGACAGCCATNACCCTTGGCCGNATTGCGGGCAGNCGGGCAGCGGTTCTGCTGGCGGATTCGCCCTAATCCAGAAATCCGCGCCCTTCGGCTGCCANCNGTTCAATCAGCGGGGCGACTTTCCAGANNATCGGGTCCTTCGCCTCAAGGGCCTTCANCTGTTCAAGCAACGCCGCNATGCCGNTCTGGTCNGCATGGAACAGCGGTCCACCNCGGAAACGGGGAAAGCCNTAGCCATGGACAAGTACCAGATCGACATCAGCCGCCTTCGTCGCAATCCCCTCACCGAGAANTGTCGCTGCCTCGTTNATCAGCGCCAGCAACAGCCTGTTCAGCACNGCGTCATCCGTCATCGGCTGGCGGGTGATGCCATGGCGTGCCGCCTCTGCATCGACTAATGGTGCCACCGCCGGGTTTGGCACCGGGTCGGCACCTTTNTCNTANATATACCAGCCTTCGCCTGTCTTGCGGCCAAGCCGTCCGGCNGTACACATCTCATCCTGCACCCGGCTGTACAGGCGGGCCGGGTCGCGCGCATCCGCCTGCCGCTTGCGGTTGGCCCAGGCGATATCAAGCCCTGACAGATCCTGCGTCATATAGAGCCCCATGGCATATCCGAAATCTGTCATNGCACGGTCGACCTGTGTGAATTCAGCGCCCTCAAGAAGCANATGCTCGGCGGCTTCCCGAACACNCTGCAACATCCTGTTGCCGACGAACCCGTCACAGACGCCTACCATCACCGGCAGCTTGCGCAGCTGTTTTGCAAGGGCAAAGCCGGTGGCAAGCGCGGTATCACTGCTGGCCTTGCCGCGCACGATTTCCAGCAGCTTCATGATATGCGCCGGGCTGAAGAAATGCAGACCCACAAGGCGCGCGGGGTCTGCCAGCCATGACGCCATGACGTCAACATCAAGATAAGATGTATTCGTCGCAAGCACGGCATACGGCATAGCGGCATCGAGTGCGGTCAGAACAGATTTCTTGACCTCCATATCCTCAAATGCAGCCTCGATGGCCAGCCCGGCATCCGCCAGCCCGTCATAACCCGCCTGAAAGCGCATGCCGGCCAAAGTGGCAGCGGCTTTATCAGCCTGTATCAGCCCGCGCGCCACCGCGGCATCAAACAACCCGGACACACGGTTCTGCGCAGCAGTGGCGGCATCATCATCGCGTTCAACAAGGGTGACAGATGATCCCGACTGCACCAGCGCATAGGCGATGCCTGCCCCCATCGTGCCGCCACCAACAACAACCACCTTTTCAAGGCTGTTGGGTGCGGCAGACTTCAGACTGTCCGGCAGGCGCGCAGCACGCTCGGCAAAAAAGACATGCCGCAAGGCCTTGCATTCGGGTGTTGATCGCAAATCCAGAAACTGCGCGCGTTCGGCAGCAAGTCCGGTATCAAAATCCGTGCTTGCCGTCATCTCGACAAGTGATATGGCCGCCAGCGGCGCGGCCTGCCCACGCATCTTCTTGCCGGCAAGGGCGCGGGCATCCGCAACAGCAGCCTGTGCTGCGCCGGGTGCCGGCATCGCGCGCACAGCCGGACGCGCCAGCGCCGCTGTCAGATCAGCCGCGCACGCCGCATCTACTGCATCATCGGCAATGGCATCCACCAGTCCGGCATCCAGCGCCTTGGCGGCTGACAGGCTGCGTCCTGACGGGATCATCGACAGAGCCATCTCCATACCGACGAGGCGCGGCAACCGCTGCGTGCCGCCTGACCCCGGCACCACGCCAAGGATGACTTCTGGAAGACCAAGCTGTGCCGACGGATCGGCAATACGCCAGCGGCAGGCAAGCGCCAGTTCAAGCCCGCCACCAAGACACGCCCCGCGGATTGCNGCAACAACCGGCAATGGCGANGCCTCTATGGCGGCAATCACCTGCGGCAATGTCGGGTCGGTCGGCGGGGCGTTGAATTCGCNGGCATCGGCTCCGGCGGCAAAGATGCGACCTGCCCCGGCAAGGACAATCCGGTCAAGCGATGCCTCTTCTGCCAATCTCGCCAGCGCGGCTATGATGCCGGCCCGAATGTCGTGATTGATGGCATTCACCGGTGGGCGGTCTATGAGGATGATGCCGGCATGGCCACGAATTTCTGTCGTAATTGTCATGATATGCCCACCATGTCTGCCGGCATGTCAAAATGCCGGGGAAGTTGCAAAGCCGTCAGTAGCTGATAGAGTTTATATCTGGCGGCGGCGATCTGTCTGCGAAAAACGCGCCCCCGGCAAGAACACCGATTTGTTTTCATGGTGACAGGAGGCGTCGTGCTTGCCCCCGAGATAAACCGAAAGCTGACCGAGACCGATGATGGCACGCCTTGCGGCACACTGATGCGCCGTTACTGGCAGCCGGTCGCCCTCACCGATGAGCTGGCCGGCAACAGGCCCGTTGTCCCCGTCCGCATTTTTGGTGAAGATCTGGTGCTGTTCCGCGATGGTGATGGTCGGCTGGGTCTGATCGACCGGCATTGCCCGCATCGCCAGGCCGACCTGTGTTATGGGAGACTGGAATCAAACGGCCTTCGCTGCCCGTTCCATGGCTGGCTGTTTGATGCCGAGGGCACCTGCCTTGACCAGCCGGGAGAGTTGCCCGACAACAACAGAGAACGCCATTTTGGCCAGGCGGCCTATCCCTGCGTTGAACGCAACGGCATGATTTTCGGATATCTGGGGCCGGGTGAGCCACCCGCACTGCCGGCAATTGATTCGCTGGAGGCCCCCGACAGCCATGTCTTTGCCTTCAAGGGATTTCTGGAATGTAATTATCTGCAGGCTGTCGAGGTGGGGATCGACCCCGCGCATGCCTCTTTCCTGCATCGCTATCTTCAGGACGAGGATACGGACGACTCCTACGGCAAACAGTTCCGGGGCGGCACCGGGGATGAAGACGTGCCCGTTACATGGATCATGCGCAACTTCCCGGCACCGACAATTGATGTGCAACGGACCGATTTTGGGTTGCAGATTGAGGCGCGTCGTCATCTGAGCGACACACGGGATCACGTGCGGGTGACCAACCTGCTATTTCCAAACGCCATCGTGATTCCAATGAGCAAGAGCATGGCAATTACCCAGTGGCATGTACCCGTCGATGATCATAACTGTTACTGGTATGCCCAATTCACCAGCTATGAATCGCCAGTGGATAAGCCGCTCATGCGCGAACAGCGGCTGGAGCTTTACCGGCTGCCCGATTACAAACCGCGTGTCGGGCGTTTCAATCAATGGGGATATGATCCGGCCGAACAGGATAGCGAGACCTATACAGGCATGGGCATGGATATCAATGTGCATGACCAGTGGGCGGTTGAATCGCCGGGCAGCATCACCGACCGCAGCCGCGAGAATCTGGCCGGCACCGACATTGCCATTTCCCGCTATCGGGCGATGCTGCTGCGCAGCATGGACAAGGCCGCCAGCACCGAGGCGAATGACGATCTTCCCCTGCATCGCGCAGCAGGAACGCCGGCCATTGGCCCGCAATGGCATGACAGCATCATGGATGCCGGATGCCCCCGCGAAGCCTGGCTTGACGGCTATCGCCTTTGCCGCGACACATCCGGCTGGTGACCATGGCCGGATTTGCTGACCGGTTCGCCATCTATAATGACGACCAGCGCCGCAAGATTGCCGAGATCATCGGCAGGGTCGAGGCGGACAATATCCGCACTGTCCGGATCGGATTTGCCGACCAGCATGGTGTCATGCGCGGCAAATCATTTGCCGCCAGCCAGATTGGGGCGCTGTTCGCATCCGGCATGACCGCGCCGTCAAGCTTGCTGCTGAAGGATCTGTCACACCGGACCGTTCTGCCGGTCTGGCAGAATGAATCCACCGGTCTGGCCGGGCTGGCCGGGCTTGGTGACATCATCCTGATGCCGGATCCGGACCGGTTCTTCACTCTGGACTGGCTGGCAGATACCGCGTGGATTCAGGCCGACATCCATCACACCGACGGCACCGCATCCCCACTGGATACGCGCGCCATCGCGCGACGCGCCGTCAGCAGGCTTGAGGATGCTGGCTATATCTTCAATGCCGGGCTGGAGATCGAGGCGCATGTCTACAGGCTGGCTGGTGGTGAGCTGTCCGCGGGTGATATTGGCCAGCCCGGATCACCGCCAGATGTTGCGCCGCTTAATCGAGGCTATCAACTGCTGACCGAACATTACGCTGACGGGCTGGAGCCGGTGGCCGATATTATCCGGCGCTGCGCCGACGGGTTGGATATTCCGTTGCGCAGTATCGAGGTCGAATTCGGACCAAGCCAGATTGAGTTTACCTGTGGTGTGCGGTCGGGAACAGGTGCGGCAGACGACATGGTGCTGTTGCGTAGCGCGCTGCGCCAGATGCTGGCCCGCCATGGCTATCATATCAGCTTTATGTGCCGACCGGGGATCGAAGGCAGCTTTGCCAGCGGCTGGCATCTGCACCAGTCACTTTCAGATCGGGCGGGAAAGAACATGTTTGTTCCCGCCGACGGGCAGACCCCGTCACCAGCCGCCGCCGCATGGGTCGCGGGGCTGCTGCATCATGCGCCGGCGATGACGCTGTTTGCCGTGCCGACCATTACTGGATACAAGCGATTTCAGGCACATTCGCTTGCACCCGAACGCGTCAGCTGGAGCCATGACGGACGCGGTGCGCTGATCCGCGCGCTGTGGGGTACAGAAGATGCCGCCAGCCGGATCGAAAATCGCGGCGGCGAGCCTGCGGCCAACCCCTATCTCTATCTTGCAAGCCAGATCTTTGCCGGACATGATGGCCTGGCATCCGGCCTGGCGTTACCTGCCATGGCAACAGATGCCTATGATGTGGAGCTGCCGAAACTGCCGCAGAGCCTGGCAGCTGCCATCGATCTCACCGATTCGAACAGCTTTGCGCGTGACGCATTCGGTGATCTGTTCATTGATGTCTACGGCGCCTTGAAACGTGCCGAGATCGCGCGCCATGACGCGCATGTCAATGACTGGGAACATCGCGAATATTTCGCCGCCTTCTAGGCTGATGGTTCCACGGCTTGCCGGCGCGGCAGACGGGCTAGAAAAACGCCTGATCGTCAANAAGTGCCANAATGTTGGCGGTGGATTCCGCCACGTCCTTGCCGGCGGTGCTGATACTGTGATCAGCACGCGCGAAGGCNGTCTGACGGTCGCGCAACANCGNCTCCAGATGCGCCTCGGCGGCGGCAAATCCNTTCATCGGCCGTTCATCGCCCTGCGCCCGGACGCGTTCGATATGTTCGGCCGGACTGGCCGTCACCCAAATGGTNTGGAAATGGTGCAACAGCGTGTCATAGGTTGCNCCCGCNTCGACGACGCCGCCNCCAGCGGCAATCACCACACGGTCGTGATCTTCGATGATGCTGGCGACGGCCTCTTCCTCATAGCGGCGAAACCCGTCCTGCCCGTAGAGCGAGATAACCTCACCGACAGCCATCCCGCTGATCGCCTCAATCTGGCTTGAAATTTCAATGAACGGTACAGCAAGCGCGGTAGATATGGCATTGCCAAGCGTTGTCTTGCCGCCCCCGCGCACACCGAGCAGGGCAAGCCGGTGCGCCTTGGCACCACCACGCCCCGCCCCGCCTGCTACAAGCGTTTCAACGGCGCAGTCAAACACCAGAGACAGGCGGTGCAGGATGCCAACCGTGACATTGCCATTCCCGGTTTCAAGCTGCGCCAGATAGCGTTCGGACACGCCGGATACATCACTCAGCACACGTCGTGACATNCCGCGGCCGCGACGCAGCATGCGCACATGCCCGCCGATGCGGCTTGTCAGCTCCGCAAGTGCGGCATCCGTGTCGGCCTTTCTGACCTGCATCACAGCGCGTCCCTTCTGCCGTCAGACGGCTTCGGCCAATGCGGGCATATTGGCAAGAATATCCTCAAGCCACGGAATGGCGATGTCCTCCGGCATATCGCCGGTCGAGGCATCAAACAATCCGCGCGTGCCAATCTGCGTCGCGCCGGCACCGGTCAGCAAATTGGCCAGCTTTTCGCTACCCATATTGAATGTGTCGGCATAACCCTGATCGCCAAGGCCGAAAATGGCAAAATTCAGCGCCGACAGAT
Organism: SAR116 cluster bacterium; assembly: GCA_002686685.1. GTDB lineage: Bacteria > Pseudomonadota > Alphaproteobacteria > Puniceispirillales > Puniceispirillaceae > UBA8309. The sequence goes on from NYYG01000020.1 coordinate 6,627, forward strand.
CGGGGCTGGTATCATTGACCGACTTGACGAAATCAATGGTCGAATCCGGCATGTCGCCATGACCGGTTGTCGAGGAAATGAACACATAGAACGCATCNCCGCCCAGGTCGCCGGGGCTGACCTGCATAATATCCTGCACGTCCACCTCGTGATCTTCGGAAAGCGCGTCCTCAAGATCCTCGGCCACCATCTGCGATGTGCCAAGGATGGTTGCATANACAATATTGATCTTCATAAGGTCATCTCTGCGTATTGATCTTCATATTGGTCAACCGGTCCGACGCATGCCGGACCGNCTTCGGGGTCANGTGCNTATGCCATGTGCAGCTGCACATATTCAAAGTCGCCCGGCTGGTTGTTGATTCCCACCTTTGGCGGCGCGATCCAGCTTGCATACTGGCCAGGCTCAAAGCAGGGCTTCATCAGCGACTGGATATACTCGCCATCGGCCTTGCTCGGCAGCCAGCTATTGGCCTGCGACGCCCACTCATCAGCCGAAATGATATCGCCATTCGGCGTGATGCTGACCGAAGAGAAGACACCGATGCTGCGGTTGAATCCTTCATGCGGCAGGGCAAAGGCGAAATCGATATTGGCCCGCTTCAGCGTCTTGTTCCAACGGTTGAGGCCACCGGACGCATCATTCACATAATCGTCACGCAGCCGCATATTGATGGCGCTGAGCGCCGGCATCTGTTCGGTGATGATCTGGTTGTCCTTGACCATCTTCACGTCATAGACGTCGCCGGACAGCTTGTGATCATCCTCGAGACGGTGTTCCATATAGCGGCCCTTGATACCGGCATTGAACGCATTCGCTGCATTTGTCGATACTTCCTGACCGAACAGGTCCAGCGACAATGAGTAATGCAGGTTCAGTTTTTTCTGGATGGTCGGCAGGTCGATCACGCCAAGATCGCGGATGGCGTTGATGTCATAGGGATCCGTGATTCCGGCCTTGTTCATCGCCTCGGCTGTCGCCTGGATGGTCCGGCCAACGCCCGTTTCGCCCACAAACATGTGATGCGCCTCTTCGGTCAGCATAAAGCGGCAGGTCCGGCTCAGCGGGTCAAAGCCCGACTGTGCCAGGCTTTCCAGCTGCATCTTGCCGTCGCGGTCGGTGAAATAGGTGAACATGAAGAAGGACAGCCAGTCCGGTGTTTCCTCGTTGAAGGCACCCAGCATGCGCGGTGCCTCGTCCGAGCCTGAACTGCGCCGCAGCAGCATGTCAGCTTCCTCGCGCCCGTCTGCACCAAAATATTTCTGCAGCAGATAGACCATCGCCCACAGATGCCGACCCTCTTCGACATTCACCTGAAACAGGTTGCGCATGTCATAGAGCGACGGCGCGGTCAGCCCCAGAAACCGCTGCTGTTCAACTGATCCCGGCTCTGTATCGCCCTGAATGACGATCAGGCGGCGCAACATGGCGCGATATTCGCCCGGCACTTCCTGCCAGGCCTTTTCGCCAGCATGTTCACCAAAGGCAATCTTGCGGTCCTCGACTTGCGGCGCCAGCAGGATACCCCAGCGATATTCCGGCATCTTCACATAATCGAATTTGGCCCAGCCACCGGTTTCAACCCCGATCGCGGTGCGCAGATATACATTGGCATTCTGGAATTGCTGGGGAATAAGGCGGGTCCACCAGTCAATATAGCCGGGGTGCCATTTTTCCAGCGCCTTCAGAACCCGCCGGTCAGAGGACAGGTTGACGTTGTTGGGGATTTTGGTGTCGTAACTGACATTCATCACATTCTGCATAATTCGCTACCCTTATATAATATCAACGCTTGGCGAACGGCCGGGTCGCAGCAGCGACCCTAGACGCGTTCCATATTGTATTTGCCGCGCACGCCACTGCCGTAACGCTGCAATGCCCCCTCTTCTCCGGCGGCATTGGGCCGCTGGAAAATCCAGTTCTGCCAGGCGGTCAGCCGCCCGAAAATCCGTGTTTCCATTGTTTCTGGCCCGGCAAAGCGCAGATTGGCCTCCATGCCGGTCATCGCGTCAGGCGAGAAGCTGGCGCGTTCCTCGATAAAGATCCGCAGCTCGTCCTCCCAGTCGACATCGTCATAGGCAAATGTCACCAGACCATGGGTGCGCGCGTCATCGGCATCCAGCGGCGTACCGGCGGCGGCCTCGACGGCCTGCAGCGTTTCGGGTTCGCCAAGGAATCGTGTGGCCAGCCGGCTCAACCCGTTCGCCATTGGCATCATGCCCAGATTCGATGATGACAGGGTGATGGTGGCAATCGGCCGGTTATCCCCCTCGAATTCATCTTCCATCATATAGCTGCGATCTACCGCAAACAGCAGTTCGGCAAGCACCCCGGCAAAGCAGGATCCATGCTCGACAAGGGCGGCCATCGACCGCGAGGTGACATCAACCCTCTTCAGGACCCGCTTCCAGTACAAAAGCACCTCATTGGCGAGCCAGTGATCGGCACTGGCATGCAGCTGCGCCTCGTGCGCCAGCAGAGACTCCGGATCCCCCTGGCTGCGGAACAACAGCAGACCTGCCTCGCGCTCGTTCAGCCGCAGATGCAAAATGGCATCATCCAGCTCGCGCGCCAGCCGCAGCATATAGGCATCCGCACCGGCCGCCAGAAAGGCGTCCATGTCGGCAGGCGGCGGCCCATCAGGTCCATTGATGACGAGGGTGGCAGTGCCACCGGCACGGTCCATCTCGATCTCCAGCGTCGAATAGCGCACAGACCCGTCATCTGCGACTGTCTTGTGCAGCGGGGTCAGCGCAATGCCTTTATGNGCCGGCTTNGCTGATTCGGCGGCAAACCCGGCTGCGCGCTCGGCGACAATGNCATCGAATTTGGANTTGCTGACCACTTCATCAACAAGCCGCCAGTCATGCGCACGCGCGCCGCGCACACCTTCTTCCATGGCGCAGAACACATCACACAGATCGCGCCGGACCCGCCGCTTGTCGGTCAGCCGGGTCAGACCACCCGTCCCTGGCAGCACGGCCAGCAAAGGTACCTCGGGAAGCGCCACGGTCGACGACCCGTCATCCACCAGCATGATGTGGTTGCAGGCAAGCGCCAGCTCATAGCCACCACCGGCGCAGGCGCCCTTGATGGCCGCCACATATTTCTGCCCGGAATCGGCCTCGGCCATTTCCATTGCGTTGCGTGTCTCGTTGGTGAATTTGCAGAAATTGACTTTGTGCGCATGCGCCGCCCCGGCCAGCATGCGGATATTCGCACCGGCGCAAAACACCTTGTCCTTGGCGGATTGCAGCACAACAACGCTGACTTCGGGATGTTCAAACCGCATCCGCTGGACGATATCGGCCAGCTCTATATCGACGCCAAGGTCGTAGGAGTTCAGCTTCAGCTCATAACCATCGAACAGACCGCCATTCTCGTCGACATCCATATGCACCCGCGCCACCGCGCCGTCATATTCGACGCGCCAATGCCGGTATTGCGACGGATTGGTCTCGAAATTGATCATGTCGCCCATCGGAATCTCCCTGATTACCGACGACAANCTTTCCCAAAGACCANCCTACGGTCAAGGGTTTTATGCATTATTGTGCCATTTTAGACAGGTTTGATGTATATCAAACGGCTTTTGGCTCAATTTAATGCATTATATTGCATTATTTAATGTCTCATCCATTGATATCCGCCAAACGGCGGCAGAAATCCGAAACCCCGTCCAGAGTGGCTTGCGGCTGGTCCAGATACGGCGCGTGGCGGCAGTCGGTCAGCGCCAACAGGTCGACCGGCGCGTAACACCGGTCCGTCACTTCGTTGATCTGGGCCATGCTGCCATACTGGTCGTCATGTCCCTGGATAGCCANCACAGGCACACGGATATAGTCCAGACAGTCCGANACATTCCATTCNCNGAAATCCGGATGCAGCCAGCTGTCATTCCATCCGCGGAAGCAATTATCGACATGGTGGTGATACTTGCCCAGCCGGTCACGCAAATCCGCCTTTTCAAAAGCGGTACGGGCCTCGGCAATGGCGGCGAGGCCAAACGGCTCGGTAAAGAAATGGGGCGCCATCAGGATGACACCCCACAGCCGATGGTCCTCGACGCTGCCGGCATAGATGGCCGAAATGCTGGCCCCGTCACTATGCCCCAGAAGAATGGCATGTTGCGGGCTGACCGCGTCCAGCACCTGTGGCACACAGGTCAAGGCCTCGTCAGTCATGTAATCCAGCGACCAGGGAAGCGGCTTCGGGTCAGACGCACCATAGCCGGCGCGCGACCAGGCGAAGACACCACAGCCGGTAGCTGCCGCCAGTCGTTCCGGGAAATCGCGCCACAGCGCGACGCAGCCGAGCCCCTCATGCAGCAGAAACAGCGTTGGCGCAGCATCTGGCGGCGGGCCCCACATGGCGCATTCCAGCGACACCCCGTCGATCTCCATCCGCGCGGCAGCGCCAGCTTGCCATTCAAGCGATGCCATCACGCACCATCACGCAGCTTGAATCGCTGGATCTTTCCAGTCGCGGTCTTTGGCAGATCGTCAACCACCTCGACCCAGCGCGGATATTTCCATTTGCCAATATCCTCCTGCACCAGCGCCTTGATCGACTTGTCAATGCCATCGGCATCCGCGCCATCCTTCAGAACGACAAACGCCTTTGGCTTCAGCAACCCGTCATCATCGGCGGCCGCCACGACAGCAGCCTCGACAACCGCGTCATGTGCAGTGATCGACTGTTCAACCTCGAACGGTGACACCCAAATGCCCGACACTTTGAACAGATCATCGGTACGCCCGCAATAGATGTAGCGACCATCGGCGCGGCGTTCATATTTGTCGCCNGTGCGGGTCCATATCCCCTCGAAGGTGGCGCGGCTCTTGTCGCGCTGATTCCAATAGCCCTCGGCACCGGATTCGCCCGCGACCAGCAGCTCGCCAATTTCGCCAGTGGCGACCTCGGTGCCATCCTCGGCGACTAGCCGCAGATCATAACCCGGCACCGCAACGCCGCTGGTGCCATAGGCCACATCGCCCTCGCGGTTGGACAAAAAGATATGCAGCATNTCGGTCGAGCCGACCCCGTCCAGGATGTCGACGCCCATTTTCGCGCGCCAGCCCTTGCCGGTCGCCTCGGGCAGCGCCTCGCCCGCGGAAATACACAGCCGTAACGCGGTATCGGGAACATCACCGGCTTCCAGCTGCGCCAGCATCGCCGAAAACAGGGTTGGCACNCCGCAGAACAGGGTAGGATCATGGCCCGCCAGAATATCGATGACCCCGTCAGGCGTCGGCCGGCCGGCAAACAGCAGCGTGGTGGCACCAACCGACATCGGAAAGGTCATCGCGTTGCCAAGCCCATAGGCGAAGAATATCTTGGCCGCCGAATAGACGAGATCATTCTCGCGCACGCCCAACACACCGGCACCATAGGTATCTGCCGTCGCGCCAAGGCTGCGATGGACATGCGTCACCCCCTTGGGTTGGCCTGTCGAACCCGATGAATACAGCCAGAAGGCCACATCATCCGGGCTGACATCGCAGCAATCAGCGGGCGTGTGTCCCGCCATAAAGTCATCAAATGCGGTTGTGCCATCAGGTGCCTCCCCGCCGACGACAACAACCGTGCGCAGCCACGGATTGTCATCCAGCACGGGTGCAACGACGGGATAGAGCGCAGCCGAGACAAACAGCGCGCTGGCGCGGCTGTCGCGAAGAATCGCATCATAGATCGAGGTCGAGAGCAGCGTATTGAGCGGCACCGCCACCACCCCGGCCTTGAGCGCGCCCCAGAACAGCAGCGGATAATCAACCGTATCCAGGAGCAGCATGGCAGCGCGTTCCTCGCGCCGCAGACCAGCCGCCATCATCGCCGCGGCCGCCACACCNGCACCCGCGGCCAGCGCGCCATAGGTCAGCTGCCGCTGATCACCGTCAACCTCAATAAAGACCGGTTTGTCCGCGCGTCCGGCAGCAAGGTGCGAATCAACAAACCGCGTTGCTGCATTATCTGATTGAGCCATCTTCCTCCCCTTGCGCGCCTGCTGTGCGCACCTCGTTTACGTCATACACCCAGATAGCGTGATGTCAGATCGGGATCGGCGGTCAGCGCCGCACTGTCGCCCTGCCAGACAACCCGCCCCTTCTCGAGAATGCAGTGATGATCGGCAAGCCGCGCAAGGGCGGTGATATTCTTGTCGATCACCAGAATCGACTGTCCTGCANGTTTCAGCATCGCAAGACATTCCCATATCTGTTGGCGGATAATGGGCGCAAGGCCCTCGGTCGCCTCGTCCAGCACCAGCAGCCGCGGATTGGTCATCAGCGCACGGCCGATAGCCAGCATCTGCTGTTCGCCGCCGGACAGGTTGTTGCCGCTATGCCCCAGCCGTTCGCGCAGCCGTGGAAACAGATCGAGCACGCTGTCCATTGTCCAGATCGTGTCGCCATCGCGCGCTGGCCGGAAAAAAGTGGCCAGATTTTCGCGCACGCTGAGATTGGTGAAGATCTGCCGGCCTTCGGGCACCAGCCCGATTCCGGCGCGCGCCAGTTCAAACGGATCACGCCCGCTGTCATCCATGCCAAACCGGGTGATCCGCCCTCCCTGCAATGGCAACTGCCCCATGATGGCGCGCACCGTCGTTGTCTTGCCCATACCATTGCGCCCCATCAGCGAGACGCAGGCCCCGGCATTAACAGAAAAGCTGACCCCGAACAGCACCTGCGCCGAACCATAGCCGGCTTCTACCCCGTCAAGCTCCAGCATCTTCGCTCCCCAGATAGGCTGTGCGCACATCCCTGTTGGCGCTGATTTCAGCAGGTGTTCCGCTGGCGATTACCGCGCCCTCGACGAGCACCGTCACCCGGTCGGCAAGGCGAAATACTGCATCCATGTCATGTTCGATCAGCAGGATACCGGCATGGCCGCGCACACGGTCGATAATATCAATCATATGCTGTGATTCCTCTGAACCGGCACCGGCCATCGGCTCGTCCAGAAGCAGCAGCGCAGGATCACCACACAGTACAAGCGCGAGTTCCAGAAGCCGCCTTTCACCATGTGCAAGATCGGCAACACGTACCGCAGCGCGCCTGTCAATACCCACCCGGGCCAGCATGTGCATGCCATTATCAATCAGGTCAGGATCGCTGAAGGCTGGCCGGAAAAAACGGAACGCCTCACGGCGGCGCGCCTGTTCGGCGATGATTGCATTCTCCAGCACCGAAAACCCCATCAACACATTGCTGATCTGGAATGACCTACCAATGCCAAGCCGCACCCGCTGCGGCACCGCCAGCCCATTCACCACCGTGCCGTGCAGCCGGATGGTGCCGCTGTCGGGGGTTTCTGAACCATAGATCTGATGCACTAGCGTTGTCTTGCCGGCCCCGTTCGGCCCAATCAATGCATGAATTTCGCCGGACCGCACATCCAGCGAAACATTATTCGTGGCCTGCAGCGCACCATAGGATTTGTGCAGCGATTCAATTTGCAGCACGGGCGCGTTCATGACCGTCTCCGGAACTTGTCGGTCAATATCCCCATCAACCCACCACGCGCGAACAGCACCACTGCAATCAGGATCGGACCAAAGATGATCATCCAGTTCTCGGTATAGGCGGGTGCCACCGCATGCAGCAATTCAGGCAGGATTTCTTCGAGCAGCAGAAAGGCAACCGCACCAATCAACGGGCCGGCCAGCGTGCCAAGGCCGCCAAGGATGATGATGATCATCAACTCTCCCGACCGCGTCCAGTGCATGATGTCGGGCGAGACATATTCCTGCCAGCTGGCAAAAAGCGCCCCCGCCAGGCCGCAGATCATCGCCGAAATCAGATAGCCNGTAATCTTGAAGTGCAGCGGCACCAGNCCCATCGCCTCGACCCGCGATTCATTATCCTTGATGGCTTTAAGCACAACCCCGAAACGCGAGCGTACAATGAACATCAGCACGACGCTGACAAGCACCAGCGACACCCAGATGAGGTAATAGAGGCGCAGCGGCTCCCACAGATCGATTGGCATNAATTCGGCACGATCAATGCTCATCCCGTCATCGCCACCAAATTGTTCAAGGCTGACGAACAGAAAGAACAGCATCTGCGCAAAGGCAAGGGTGATCATAATAAAATAGATGCCGCTTGTGCGCAGCGACAGGAACCCGATAACCAGCCCCAGCATGCCGCAGACACCAAGCGCCATCAGCACGTGGATCCAGCCATTGAACAGCCCGTAATACTGGCTGATACCCACACAGTAGGCGCCNATACCNACAAAGGCGGCATGGCCAAANGACACCATTCCGCCATAGCCAAGCACAAGATTGAGCCCCATGGCGGCCATGCCAAGCAGCATGATCCGCATCGCAAGATCATTCCAGAAGGGCAGGTCAGCCATGCCGGTATAGATCGGGAACAGCCCGAAACAAAGCAGCAGCACAAACAGCGTGCGGTTGCGCAACATGCCTTCAATCAGGATTTTCAGCGGATCCATCACGTCACCCCTTTGGCGGGAACAGGCCAGTTGGCCGAACCACAAGCACAAGTGACATCAGGATATAGACCATCATCGAGGCCAACGCCGGACCAGCACCGTCAGCCGCCGCCTGCCCCATGAAGCTGCGCAGAATGACCGGCAGCAACACCCTGCCCATCGTATCGACCACGCCGACAAGTACGGCGGCGACAAAGGCACCTCTTACCGAGCCAATGCCACCGATGATGATCACAACCAGTGACAGGATAAGCAATGGTTCGCCCATGCCCGGCTCGACAGCGCTCAACGGGCCCAACATCATGCCGGCCACACCGGCAAAACAAGCGCCAGCCGCAAATAGCAAGCGGCGCAGTAATTTGATATTGATGCCAAGCGCCGCAGTCATCGTCTCATTATTGGCACCGGCGCGCACCATCGCGCCCATGCGCGTATGCGATACCAGAAAATGAATACCGAGGGCGCAGGCCAGCCCGACAAAAATCACCACTAGACGGAACATCGGGTAGGGGGTGTCCGGCAGGATATACACAAAGCCTGACAGCAAATCAGGCAGGTCAGAAAACAGTGCTGCCGGACCAAACCCAATCCGGATCAGCTCGTTGAAAAACAGAATCAGCCCGAAAGTTGCCAACACCTGATCCATATGATCGCGGCGGTAGAGATGCCGAATCAGCACATATTCGAGAACAAAGCCGCTGGCGAAGGTGATTGGAATGGCCAGCAAAATACCGAGAAAGAAATTACCCGTCAGGCTGGTCAGACTGGCCGCTGCATAGGCGCCAATCATCACCTGCGCCCCGTGCGCCAGAAAGACGAAATCCATAATGCCAAGGATAAGCGTCAGCCCGGCAGCGATCAGAAACAGCGTTACCCCGAACTGGAGCCCGTTAAATAGCTGCTCGAGCAAGAGAATGAATGTCATGAAACAGCACGCCCACAAAGGTGTGGCCGCCGGCCGCCAGGACTGGTCCCGGCGGCCGGTCGGTCAGATCAGAATGTGCAGTCACCCGCATAGGCGTCGGCATGGTCCTCAAAGACAGTGCCGATAACCTTGGTGGTGGCCACCCCGTCAGAATCCATCACCGCTTTGCGCAGATAGATGTTCTGGATGGGGAACTGGTTGCTGTTCATCGCCAGCGCCCCGCGGGTTGTCGGGATCCCGCCCTTGGCGAGTACCGCCCGCATGGCCTCTGTGTCAGCGCTGCCTGCCTTGCCGATGGCGTAGTCGATGGCCATCATCGTGTCATAGGCCTGCGCCGCGTAGAAGGACGGGTAACCGCCGAACTGCGCCTTGTAGTCGGCGACAAAGCGCTTGTTCATCTCGTTGTCCATATCCGGCGACCATGTCTGGG
>NYYG01000021.1 GCA_002686685.1 SAR116 cluster bacterium
TCTATGGCATCGGCATCACGCGCCGTCAGAAAGGCCGCACGTTCGGCCCGGTAGGTGTCACACCAGGCATCTGCCGTGACGCGGTCAGTGATTGCGGCAAGCGCCTCTGTCAGCTGGCGCGCGGTTTCCGGCGCGTCACCCCAGATGCCGATCTTAACAGGAAAGAACCGGCCGATGGCTGTCGGCTCCAGCTCCACCTGAATGATCTTTGCCGCGCTGTTGATATTGTCATAGCTGTAGAAGGTCGAGTTGAAGCCAAGCCGCGTGCCCAGCGCCAGGATGACATCTGCTTCCTTGGCAAGACGCGAGGCCACCACATTACCGCGTGGCCCCATCTGCCCGGCATTCAACGGGTGGCTGAACGGCACCGCATCACCATGGCCGGGAGATGTGATTATCGGTGCATTCAGCGCCTCGGCAAGCGCAATGGCCGCCGCGTCACCACAGCTGTTCTTGATACCGCCCCCAGCAAGGATCACCGGTTGTCTGGCATCCGCCAGAAGGCGCGCTGCCGCCTTGATCTGGTCGGGATGCGCCGCCGGCAGGCTGTCAGGGCGATAGGCGGCAGGTGACGGCCAGTCAGAAAAGTCGGCCTGTGCGGCAAGCACATCGCGTGGCAGATTGACCTGCACCGGCCCGCGACGCGGGGCCAGCGCCGTGCGAAACGCCTCGCGGAATATTTCCGGCACCCGGTCAACAGATGGCACGGTCCAGGTTTTTTTCGTGATGGGCGCAAACAGTGCCTGCTGGTCCACCTCCTGAAAGGCATCACGATACTGATGCGCCGTTGACAGGGCACCAGCAACAGACACAACTGGCGAATAGGCGGCCTTGGCCTGTGCCAGCCCGGTGACCAGATTGGTGGCACCCGGCCCGTTCTGGCCAGCAAGCACCACCCCGGCCCCGCCAGATGCGCGTGCATATCCATCGGCCATATGGGTGCCCGTGCGTTCATCATGAACCCCGATAAAACTGACATCATCAGCATCATAGAGTGCGTCGAACATTTCCATCGTTGCCGACCCGATCAGCCCGAAGACGTGCCGCGTACCTTCGGCGCGCAGGGCCTCGACGGCCGCCTGCCCGCCTGACATTCTGCCTGCAGACACGTTCCTTGACGATTTTGTCATCTGTCTGTCCTTTCACAAAAATCGAGAATTGGGGCGATGAATCCTGCCGGATCCTCAACAAGTCCCAGATGCCGGTACCCGTCGACAATCAAAAGGTCCGCCCCGCTGATTTCGGCTGCAATCTCGCGGCTCATCGCCGGTGTGCTGCCAGTGTCATCGGCGCATGTCATGACAAGTGCCGGTACGCTGATGGGGGGGTGCGGGCGCACAAGCTCGGTAACGCCGGCAGCCAGCACCATGGTCGCACCAGCATAGCTTTCAGGATCGGCCGCCTGCCGCCAGTCACGCACCAGCTGCAGGGCGGTCGGCGCGGTGCCGCGGAAGGCTGGCGTGAACCAGCGTTCCAACGCGGCATCCATGGTGGCCATCCGGCCTTCATCTCGGACCGCGGCGGCCCGCGCCTCAACCGCTGCCTGCGCAGCACTGCCACGGTCATGCGGTGAATTCAGGATCACAAGCGCCGCGGCGCGATCAGGGTAATCCATGGCAAAACGGCGGTTGATCATCCCGCCAATGGAAAAGCCTACAATGACAGCGCTGGCCACCCCGAGATGGTCCAGCAACGATGCCAGCTGGCCTGCATAGACGGCAAGGCTGGGCGCTTGCGGCGGTGGCGCGCTGTCACCATGGCCATACAGGTCATAGCGCACCACACGATATCTTGCGGCAAACGCCGGCAAATGGTCATCCCACAACCGGCGGCACAGGCCGAGCCCGTGGATCAGCACCATGACAGGTGCATGCTGGTCGCCGGCAACATCAAAGGCTGTACCGTCAGATGTGGCGTCAGATGTGACGTCAAATTCCGGCAGGGTTGTCGACATCGTGTCCCATATCCTTCAGATCCTCATAGCGATTGCCGATACGGTGATGCGGGTGGCCACCAACCGACGCACCCAGCGCCACCACAATTTCATCATCTGCTGGCGCGTCGGGAATGTTCAGATGGATTGTCTGGTAATGTGACCGTCGGCCGGCATCATGCTTGTCCATCAGCGGGATCACCAGCGGACATCCCGGCCCGCCGCGCATGTTGGCAAAGGCAAGATAGGTCTTTGCCTGCACCGCATTGCGAAACTGATTGCCGAACCACAAGGTATGCGTCAACGCCTGCGCATGTTCTGTCTCACCGCCAATCCCGACAAGGGATGCCTTGCCATATCCCTCAAGCCTGTCACCCGTAACATCAAGGATCATGCCAGTCAGCAACCTGCCGATCTCTTCACCATGTGTGCGCGTTTCCGGCTTCAGATCCTCGACGAAACCGCGCCCGAACCACGGATTGCGGATGATCGCAATCGCGGCGACCAGAAGGGTTGGTGTGGCCAGCGGCTTGCCGCCTTCTTCATGTGTGGTCTGCTGATGCAGAATGGTGCGGCGTATCTGGGCTGACATGGTCTTGTCTCCTGAAAGGGTCATCGGTGAATTGCCGGCGGGGTTGCCCGGCGTGGCGCACAAGCCGCCTAGCTGGTGGCCGCTGCCGGCATGCCGGCCTGCCTGCTGGTCATCGGTGTTGCAGCGGAAAAATGCGGCATGACCCTGTCAATAAACAGTTCAAGCGACCGGCGCTGTTCGGCCATACCAAGCCCCATGGAAGCGTAATAGATAAAGGCGTCGGTGCCGATCTCTTCATACATGCCAAGCTTCTGAACAACCTGGTCCGGTGTCCCGAACATCAGGTTGGACTCCAGCGTATCGGTATCGACGCGCAAGATGCCTTCCAGCTGGTCAAACGGCACATTTTCCGGAAAGCCGTTGATGACATCGCCCTTCTTCATCATCAGATTGCCAAACTTGCCAAGCACATTTGTCGTTGCATCCAGAGCCGCCCGCCGGTCCGACTCATTTTCATAGACGGATGTGTGACGCATCATGGCCAGCCGCCCTGACCATTTGCCATGCGCCTTTGCAACCGATTCATCCAGCAGGCCGCGATATTTCTCGGCCTCCGAGAAGGGCATGGTCAGCGGCCAGCTCATGATATTGCAGTCATTTTCGACCGCGTAATCAAAGGTGATGGGCGATCGTGCCGCCACCCAGATGGGCACTTGCGGCTGTACCGGCTTGGGGCAGGATGTTGCCGCCGGGAACTGCCAGAAGGTGCCGTCATGGGCGACATCGCCTTGCCATAATTGCTGTACCAGAGGCAGCATTTCCTGAAGATATCGATAGCCGTCTTTCTGGTCGAGACCAGGATACATCCGGTCAAATTCACGTTGATAGGCACCCGAGCCGAGACCGAATTCCAGNCGGCCGCCAGACACNAGGTCCAGCATGGCCGCCGCACCCGCGATCTTGATCGGATGCCAGTAGGCGGCATTGGCAACGCCCGACCCCAGCCGGATGTTGTGCGTATGCCCGGCCCACCAGGTCAATAGCTGGAACGGGTCAGGTGCGATTGTCATCTCGAGCGCGTGATGTTCGGCCGCCCAGACAATTTCAAAGCCGGCCTCNTCCGCCATTTTTACCATGGCAAGCGTATGGTCCCGCACCATCGCCATATCGATATCGGGCGTGCTGCGCTCGAGATTGATTGCAAGCTGGAATTTCATGTCGGCCCCTCCTTTTCCACCGCGCGGCCTNTGCCGGTCATCAGGGTGTCTTCGTCAGCGTGGTTCAAACGGGTTGGCGATGGGCGTATCACTGAGATTCACCCATACGGTTTTTGGACGCGTATAGTCATAGACAGCCTGCATGCCGGCCTCACGGCCATAGCCNGACTGTCTGCTGCCACCAAATTCGGCAATCGGCGAAATCACCCGGTAGGTNTTGACCCACACAATNCCTGCACGTACNCGGCGTGCCATCCGCATGGANCGNGCGGAATCGCGGGTGAAAATACCTGCCGCGAGCCCGTGCACGGACCTGTTTGCNTGGGCGACCACATCATCCTCATNGGAAAANCGAAGCACCGCCAGCACAGGACCAAACAGTTCCGTATCGACAATATCCATCGCCGGGTCAGGACATTCGATGATGGTNGGCTGGAAGAACAGACCGTCCCGGTCGGAAACGCGGCTGCCGCCGGCAATGATGNGCCCCCCCTGTTCAACCGCACGCGCCAGCTGTGNCTCGATATGGCGGATCTGCGCCTCGGTGCAGAGCGGGCCCATTTGCGTATCATCTTCCTGTGGGTCACCAATGCGGATGCTGTTGGCAATCCCCGTCATCTTTTCCAAAAAGCGGTCAGCAATCGCCTCGTGAAGATAAAGGCGTGATCCGGCGACACAGCTTTGCCCCGACGCCGCAAAAATGCCGGCAACAGACCCGTTNACAGCACTGTCGATATCGGCATCATCAAACACGATGAAGGGCGATTTGCCGCCAAGTTCCAGGGACAGTTCGGCAAAATTCTCTGCGGTGTTTCGGATGACATGACCGGCAGATGCCGGGCCGCCTGTAAAGGATACGCGTGCCACATCGGGATGCGACGTCAGTGCGCGGCCGCACGGATCACCATGTCCGGTGATGATGTTGACCACCCCGTCGGGAATTCCGGCCTTGGCAATCAGCTTGCCAAATTCAAGAATCGGCGCCGCGCTGCATTCAGACCCTTTCAGCACAACCGTATTGCCGGCGGCCAGCGCCGGGCCAATCTTTACAGCTGTCAGGAACAGCTGCGAATTCCAGGGGACGATGGCAGCAACCACGCCCAAAGGTTCCCGATTGGTGAAGACAAACATGTCCGGTTTGTCGATCGGCAGGGTGCTGCCTTCAATCTTGTCAGCTGCCCCCGCATAGAAATGGAAATATTCGGCNANATAGGTGGCTTGCCAGCGTGTTTCCTTGAACATTTTGCCNGTATCACGCGTTTCCACCCGCCCCAGCTGTTCAGATGCATCCGCAAGAAGATCACCAAGACGGCGCAGGCATTTNCCGCGTTCTGTCGGGGTCATCTGCGCCCAGGGGCCGGTGCTGCCGGCGGCAACGGCGGCGGCAACGGCGCGGTTCACATCCTCTTCTGTCGCCTCGGCCATGGTGGCCCACACGACACCGCTGGCGGGATCAATGGAGTCATAGCGCTTGCCATCACTGGCATCTACCCATTGTCCGTTGACCAGCATCTGATAGGTCGTGATCTCTGCCATCAGCCTGCCCTCCCCCTTATTAGCAACGCTGTGTNCTCCCTTTCTTGCATAATAAGACATATTGGAATAATGAATTTTCATGGTATTTTTAATCGAATAACTCGATAGTTAAATCTGCTATGAAAATCAGCAATCTGCAGACCTTTTTAGCGGTCATAGAGACCGGCAGCCTGTCACGCGCCGCCGCACGGCTGCATGTCACGCAATCCACAGTGACAGCGCGCCTGCAGGCGCTTGAGGATTCGCTTGGCCAGCGTCTGGTCAACCGGCAGAAATCCGGCGCCGTACCGACGGCCGCCGGGCTGCGCCTGCGCCGCTATGCCGAAGCCATGTCGGGATTATGGGATCAGGCGCGCCAGGAAGTGGCCCTGCCCGCCGATGTAAGGGTGATTTGCAATCTGGGGTGTGATTCCGACCTCTGGACTGAAGCAGGGACGCATCTGTTCGCCGTGCTGCAGGAACACCAGCCTGATATCGCGGTCAGCATTTGGGGCGGCAGCCCGGCCGAAATTGCCGGATGGCTGGAATCGGGTCTCGTCGATATCAGTCTTGGCTATGCGCCGCCGGCCACAACCAGCCAGACAGCAATTCGCCTTGCCGATGAAATTCTGGTGCTGGTGTCGCCACAGGCTGATCGTCCTGTGACGTTTGACCCGCAATATGTGTTCGTCGAGGCAGGGCGCGATTTTGCACGCGAACACGCCGCTGCCTATGCCAATGCCGGCACCGGCAATATCGGTTTCAACCGCGCCGAATGGGCGTTATCCCAACTGCTGGACAAAGGCGGGTCGGCCTATCTGCCAAAACGACTTGCTGCCCCACTCGTCGCCGACGGGACATTATTCGAACTGGCCGACGCGCCGGTTTTCAAACGGCCTGTTTATCTGCTGGTCAATGATGCGACGACTCAAGCATGGACATGGCTTGACGCTGCAATGCAGGATGCGAAAGGCCGGATCGGTGTCGCCCTTTCAGGCAATGGTGCAAAGATTCAATAGGCAGAAACTGCTGTTTAGACTACAGCTATGAACCTGGCACGACAGACGACAGATAAGAGGACGCCATGCATAAGAATTATATCGCGGGTCAATGGGTAGCCGGCGAGACAGCCATCGAAAACCGCAACCCGTCCGATGTAACAGATATCATCGGCAGCTATGCACAGGCCAGCACGGCACAGCTGGACACCGCATTTGACGCTGCACGCGCCGCACAGAAGATCTGGTCGCGCACCGGTCTTGAGGCGCGCCAGACAATCCTGATGCAGATCGGCAATGCGCTTATGGCGCGTGCAGACGAGCTGGGTGAATTGCTGAGCCGCGAGGAAGGCAAGCCCCGCGCCGAAGGCCGCGGCGAGGTATATCGTGCCGGCCAGTTTTTTACCTATTATGCCGCCGAGGTTTTGCGCCAGATTGGCGACAATGCCGATTCCGTGCGCCCCGATATCGAGATTGACGTGCGCCGTGATCCGGTCGGAGTGGTGGCTGTGGTCAGCCCGTGGAACTTTCCGACGGCAACCGCTGTCTGGAAAATTGCCCCGGCCCTTGCCTTTGGCAATGCCATCATCTGGAAGCCGGCCAATCTTGTACCGGCATCCGCCGTGGCGCTGGCCGAGATCATTGCCAGCACTGATTTGCCAGCCGGGCTGTTCAACCTTGTCATGGGTGCCGGTAGCAGCATCGGTGACGCGCTTGTTACCAGCGCCGCCATTGATGCCATTACCTTTACCGGGTCGGTTGAGACGGGGCGCCGGATCGCGGCCGGTGCAATCGCCAACATGACCCGCATGCAAATGGAGATGGGGTCAAAGAATGCCCTTGCCGTGATGGATGATGCCGATATCGATCTTGCCGTTGCCTGCGCGGTCAACGGGGCCTATGGCGGCACCGGCCAGAAATGTACCGCCTCGTCTCGGATCATCGTCCATGATGCCGTGCATGACCAGTTTGTTGACAAGATGCTGGCGGTGACGAAAGCCCTGCAGGTGGGACATGCACTCGAGGAAGGCACGCAGATCGGCCCCGTTGTCAGTGACACGCAGCTGGCGGAAAATCTGGATTATGTTGCGTTGGCGAAAAGCGAGGGTGGCGAAATCCTGTGTGGCGGCGAACGTCTGTCGCTGGCGCATGACGGTTTTTACATGGCCCCCTGCCTTGTTGCCGGGACGCAGAATGACTGGCGCGTCAACCGCGAGGAAATGTTTGCGCCGATCGCCTGTATCATGCGTGCCGGGTCCTATGACGAGGCGCTGAATATTGTCAATGATACGCCCTTCGGGCTGACCGCAGGCATCATCACAAAATCACTGGCCCGCGCCAGCCATTTTCGCCGCAATGCCGATACCGGATGCGTGATGGTCAATTTGCCGACAGCCGGCACCGATTATCACGTGCCCTTTGGCGGGCGTGGCGACAGCTCTTACGGGCCGCGCGAGCAGGGCCAGTACGCTGTTGATTTCTTCACCAGCGTAAAGACCGCCTATATTGCATCAGGCGCGATCGACTAGCCATCCGGGGAGGCCATCATGCACCGCATCGACTGTCTGCAATATTGCAACTGGTCTGAAAAGATTTTCCGCCAGATGCGCGAAGGCGGCGTTGATGCCGTGCATGTCACCATCGCCTATCACGAGATGTTTCGCGAGACGGTGACGAATATCGAACAGTGGAACAGGTGGTTCGAAACCTTTCCTGACCTGATTTTCCAGGGCCGGACAGGCGATGATGTGCGGCGCGCGCGCCGCGAAGGCAGAACGGCCATTTTCTTTGGATTCCAGAACCCGTCCCCTATCGAGGATGATATCGGGCTCGTGGAAATATGCCATATGCTGGGCGCGCGCTTCATGCAGCTGACCTATAACAACCAGTCCCTGCTGGCCACCGGCTGTTATGAAGCCGAAGATACCGGCATTACCCGCATGGGCCGCGCGGTGATTGCCGAGATGAACCGTGTCGGGCTGGTGGTCGATATGAGCCATTCTGCGGAACGGTCAACCCTTGACGCGATCGAGGTTTCATCGCGCCCGATTGCCATCACCCATGCCAACCCGTCCTTCTGGCATCCGGCACGGCGCAACAAGTCTGATGATGTGCTGAAGGCGCTCGCAGAGAGTGGCGGCATGCTGGGCTTTTCACTCTACCCGCACCATCTGAAAGATGGCAGCCAGTGCACCCTGGAAAGTTTTTGCGAGATGATTGCCCGTACCGCTGAAATGATGGGGGTCAACCATATCGGCATCGGGTCCGACCTGTGCCAGGACCAGCCTGATTCGGTCGTCGAATGGATGCGCGTCGGCCGCTGGACCAAGGATATCGATTATGGTGAGGGTAGCGCTGCAAATGCCGGCTTTCCCCCTATGCCATCCTGGTTTGAAGATAACAGACATTTTGACGCAATCGCCGCCGGATTGCGCCAGCAGGGCTTTTCAGATACCGATGTGGCAGGCATCATGGGCGAAAATTGGCTATCCTTTTACGATGCCAGCTTTGGACCTTCGGCATAGGTAGCATTTGGCCCCCATGAGCCATAAAAAAAAGCAGGCCATAGACACGAAACGATACTGAAGACAGACATCTGATGGACGACAGAAAGACAGATCGGCTGGTGCGTGACCCGCACCTGCCCCACCCGCAGGCAGAGTGGCCCCTGAAAGAGTGGCCAGCGGCGGATATGCGCCCGGCATCGCAGGTGATGCGCCTTGCCCGCATGGGATCTTTCCATCAGAGCCGGTTGAGCTTTATGCGCGTTTTGCTGCGGCGCCTGAAGGAACAGGGCTGGCGCTTTGACCGGCCGGTTTTCGATATTGATGCAAACGGGGTTGGCGTTGCCACCTATCGCGCGCGCGGCCCGGAACGCAGCTATACGCTGGTGGCCTTTGCGCATCAGCTGGATGATGACAAACGGTCAGACCGCGTGATTGCCGAGGCATGGGACAGCACCTTCACCCTGTGTGACGGCGAGGCTGATGAGGCCACGATCCGTCGGCTTGCCGACAATGTACCGCGTCAGGAAGCAGGACGTATCAGCGAAGATGAGATGGTGCTGTCACGTGCGAACAAATCGGTCAGGCTGTTTGCCCATGTGGTCGACCGGCTGAGTGCCGGCATGCAGCCAGACAAGGAGATGCTGGATTCAGTTGGCTATCTGGTGCGGACCACGGCTGTCTATGGATCAGGCAAATTCGGCGCGGCGGATCGTGCCCGCTGGGGAGACCGGCCAGAATTCACCGGATCCTTCCAGCCAGAACTGCTGGCGGTGTGGCTGATCCGCACCTTTTCCATTGATCTTGCCGAACATCTGGCGCAATGCCGCGCGCCTGACACGGCTGTCCGCATGGACCCGGCGCTGCGCCGCTGTCTTGGTGTTGGCAATTCAACCGGCCTTGGCATGGCCCCGTTCCTGATCAATCACCCGCGGCTGATCAATGCCTGGATCGCCGCGCGGGAAACGGCGCTTTCGCGTGTAAGGGCCGTGGCGCACGCCGATGAAGCCGATATTGCAAAGCTGCGCAATCTGTCGGCACGGGCCCGCCAGAACGCGTATGACTGGCAGGTCGCGGACGCCCGGCAGACCGACAAGATCACCAGGTTGCGCAGTGATTTCGACGCCATTGTCTCCCGGTTTGATGCTATTTCCGCCAGTGACGCATATCCGTGGGATACGCTCTATCGCTGGGCAGAGGTGCATCTTTCGCTGGAAGGCCAGGAAGCGCTGGTATCGCTGTTGTTTGAACCCTATGCCGAGATGGTGGATGGCCTGGCCGGCTGTATGTCGGCGGACGAAACGGCACCTTATCGCATTGACGGCCGCATGCGGTGCGAAACAGCACTGGATCTGTTGCAGCAGAATTATGGCTGGACCAGTGACATTGATTTTGACAGCCCCGATCCACAGGCACGTGTCTGGTATGTATCCGAGGAAAAGCTTGAACCCCGCCTTGGCGAGCGCTTTGAAGAACCGCTGGAGCCCTATGAACAACCGCTGAGCCCGGGCCGCGATGCCGCCCGCATGCGGCGTGACCTTGCGGCATTTGATGGCGCGGAAAGCCTTGGCGCGTTCCTTCTGGCCTATCCGGAACACCGCCATATTGCCCGCCGCCTGCAGCTTGTATCGCCGCTGCCCTATGCTGAAATTCGTGACAATACGATTGATGCCNCGATGGTGCCGGTCGATCTGTTNCGCTGCAAACTGTCCTTTTTCGGCGCGACAAAATTCGATCCGCGGTCGGACCGATGGTTGCGTATTACCATGTATCAGGGTGCCCCGTTCCCGGATGAGCTGGAACGCTGTGACCCGGATGACATGGTCTATCCTGAACTGAGGGCTGAGACTGCCTGTCCATGAGCTGGTCGCTTGGCGAAACCGGCGCCCTTGCCGTTAAAGCCACGCGCGGTGCCGGGTTTTCCTGGGGTATTGCAGAAGATGCCGGGTTTGCGGTGACCTGGCTGCTGGCACGCGGCCTGCCCGGCGCAACGGCATTATGCAGCTATCTTGGCTGGCATGCGGACCAGCGCCACCTGCAGCNTGAGACAGATATATTGTGCCCGCTTTTGACCGGTGCGGCGATCAGCGACGGAGTCATTGCGCTGCCCGATGATCCTGATGACAGGGTCGCGCTTGGCACAATCCGCATGCCCCTGCTGCTGTTGCCATTTGTGGCCTGCCTNGACAATGAAAATATCTGGATNCACGGGCTGNATATGCCCGACCAGACGGATGCACCGCCNCCACCACCTGTTGGTATGGCAGNCTGCAGCCTGCAACGCGGCGGCGTNCCTGACTGGGCGGCATCAGGGGCCACACATACCCGCCTCGGATCGGAATTTGCCTGCTGCGTNGAAACGCTGGGNCAGCTGGCCCATCGCACCTATGCCCCGGCCACACAGGAATCACGCCTTGCCGGTGCAGGTGCCGGGCTGACGGATAATGACTGACTGACCGCAAATCAATCCGGCANGTGCGCGTCAGATTTCCGCGCCTGCCTTGAATTCACGCCAGCCTAAAACCAGTTTCGCGCCCAAGCTGGCGACCAGCGGATGTGGCAGCTTTTGCGGCAGATCATAAGACTGCAGGTCCTGGACAATGGGCGAATTGGCACGCACGGCCAGCTCCACCGCACCAATGCCGGCCAGTGTTCCCTTTGCCGTACCAAGCCCGTTCTGGCAACAAGCGGAAAACAGGCCCGGTTCCACCTCCCCAAAAGCCGGTACCGAATTGCGGGACAGACAAAGGCGACCGCCCCAGCTGTGGGTCATGCCGACATCACCCAGCATCGGAAACCGTCTGCGGAAGGCACGGTCATGATCTTTCCGGAAAGCGGCAATACGGTCCGCATCAACCTCCATCGAGGGATCATAAGTCCAACGATTGCGGATAATGATCCGGTTGCCGCCAATACCGTCATGGCGGCGTACGGTAGACCCCATCGGATCGGCAGGGGTAATCCCCCAACTGGCTACACCGCCAAGTCGCGCCTGCTGGTCCGCGGTGAGAGCATCGGTCATTGATGCATAGGTGAAAACATGCATCAGACGCTGCTTGAAGAAGCCGAAACTCTCGGCATGGCCGTTGACAGCCATGAAGATGGTACCTGCATGAATTATGGCGTCGGGTGTTCGCACCTCCCACCCGCCGGTTTTGGCCTCGAAGGCAACTGCCGGGCTGGATTCGAAAATCTGCACCGGCCTGCCGCCGCGACTGGCAAGCCCGGCAGCCAGGTGCCGCACATAGAGGGCCGGTTGCAGCATCACAGCACCCGGCGTGAACAGGCCTGAGCGATAGAAGTCACTGCCTGTCATGGCCTTCATGTCCGTGGCATCAAGGCGCTGGTAGGATTCACCGAGAAGATCAAGCTTGCCGGCGTAATCATCATTATGCGCCTGTCCGCGTGCATTCACGGCACCATTGACACGGCCGGTTGACGCAACGGCCTCGTCCGGCATGTCATATTCTTCCGCGACCGACCGGGCGAAATCCTGTGCGTGCCTGTTCAGGGTGATCTGTTTGCGGTCTGCATCGGCACTGCCGGCATAGGCATCGGCAGCTAGTTCATGTGGCAAGTCGATCATGAAACCCGAATTGCGTCCGGCCGGCCCCTCACCAATGCGCCCTGCTTCCAGGACGATGATGCTGTCGCCTTGGCACAGTTCTGTGAGACGTTTGGCCGCCGACAGACCGGCAAAACCCGCCCCAATGACAAGCCAGTCAGCATGAATGGTCCCGCTGGCCTGCGGATAGGAAGGTGCAGCGTTCAGAATGGCGTTCCAGCCAGCCACCCCGGTATCACGAGGCAGCTTTGTGATCTGTCGCTGGCCAGCCATTACATTGCGTCCGGACGCCGATCAGACAGGTCAACCCAGATGGTCTTCATTTCAGTAAACTGGTCGTGGGCAGCCAAGCCATTGTCGCGGCCACCAAATCCGGACTGCTTATACCCGCCAAAGGGGGTGGTGATATCGCCCTCGCCATAGGCATTTACCGTTACTGTCCCCGCCCTTATATCGCGGGCTGCGCGCATGGCATTTTTGACATTGCTGGTAAAAAGTGAAGCGGCGAGACCGTAATCGGTGCGGTTGGCAATCTGCACGGCCTCATCGATACTCCTGACCGGGATGACCGCCAGCACAGGGCCAAACACCTCTTCACTGGCGAGAACAGAGGCGGCATCGGCAACCTCGAAGATCACTGGGCCAATGGTGTCGGACAGGGCACCGGCAACAGGTGTCAGACCTTCATCCGCAGCCTTGTCGAGATAAGACCGCACCTTTGCCGTGTGATCGGCATCTATCAGCGTACCAAGCCGGTTGACGGGATCCAGCGGTTCACCCTGCCGCCATTCCTTTATGTGCTGACCAAGACGTTCCAGCAGGTCGTCCTTGACGGCTTCATGCACAATCAGCCGCGAGGTTGCCGAACAATTCTGTCCAAGGTTCCAGAACGCCCCCATGGCGATATGTTCTGCAACGCTGTCGAGGTCTTCGGCGTCATCCATCACAATGGCCGGATTCTTGCCCCCGCATTCCAGCGTTACCTTTTTCAGGTTTGATTCGGCGGCATAGGCCAGAAAGCGCCTGCCCGTTTCGGTGGAGCCGGTAAAGCTGACCATATCAATATCAGCATGACGACCAAGGGCCTGACCCGTGGTCGGACCATCGCCGGGCAACACCTGGAAGACCCCCCGAGGCAGCCCCGCATCACCAGCCAGCCTTGCGAGATACAGCGCGCTTAATGGTGTCTGTTCCGCTGGCTTGGCAATCAGGCAGTTTCCGGCTGCCAACGCCGGACCCAGCTTCCAGGCCAGCATCAGCAATGGAAAATTCCACGGCAGAACAGCTGCAACCACCCCGATAGGTTCACGCACGACAAGGGCCAGCGCATCACTGCCAACCGGAGCCGCGTCGTCATAAATCTTATCAATGGCCTCGGCATGCCAGATGATTGTGTTAATGACTTCCGGAATATCAATGCTGGCACAGTCGGAGACAGGCTTGCCGCTATCCATCGCCTCGAGCACTGCCAGTTGATGGCGGTTGCGCTTGACCAGCTTGGCCAGACGGATCAGCACCGCCTTTCGTTCAGCCGGATGCAACCGCGACCACGCGCCACTGTCAAATGCTTCGCGTGCCTTTTGGACAGCCATATCCACATCTGCCTCATCCGCCATCTGGATGGTCGCGAGAACGGCCCCGTCAGCCGGGTTGGTGGTCACGAGGGGATCACCCCCGCAGCGATGATACCCGCCATCTATATAGGCGGAATCAGGTATCTGCAGTTCGGCTGCAACGCCGCGATAATCATCAAGACTAAGCAGTTCTGACATGTCTAGGCCCCTTTAGCTGGCAATCTTTTTAACTGACGGCGCGGGAAGCACCGCCATGCGCCCCTGCATCAATCTGCGCAAGTGTGGCATTCATCCGGTCAATCACCTGATCGAGTTCACGTTTTTCGTCCTTGTTCAGCGGGCGCAGCGGAAGGCGCGGCCCACCGGCCGGCAAGCCGCGACGCGTCGCACCATATTTCACTGCCTGGACAAATTTTCCGCCCTGTTCCAGAACCTGCATCAGGGGCAGCATGGCTGTCATGATGCGACGCCCCTTGGTGAAATCCCCTTCGACAACACAGGCCTGCCATAATGCAATATGCGCCTCGGGCGCAAAGTTGGATGCTGCGCAAACCCATGACCGCGCGCCCCAGGCAAAAAATTCAAGGGCCTGATCATCCATGCCGCAGGACAGCGCGATATTTGGATAGCGCCGCGCCAGAAGATGCACACGGTTGATGTCGCCAGAGCTTTCCTTGATCGCAACAAAGTTCGACGACTGGCCCACGCGATCCAGATATTCCTCATCCATCATTGAGCCCATGCGCCCCGGATAGTTGTAGAGCATTACAGGCATATCGACAGAGCGTTCCACTGCCAGCGCATGCAGCGCATTTTCACGCCCTGTCGGCAGCGCGTAGGGTGGTGTTGCCACCAGCAATGCCGAACAGCCAGCCGCCTTTGCCGCTTTGGCAAAATGGATCGATTCTTCGGTGCGGATGGCACCAGTGCCGCCAATTGCCGGCACACGCCCATTGATGATTTCACACCCCAGCGACAGCATCCGTTCACGCTCGGCCGTTGTCTGCGCATAATACTCGCCGGTTGTCCCCGCGATGACAATTCCGTGCACTCCCGCCGCAATCAGGTGTTCAATCATAGCGGCAAAGCCATCTTCATTGATGGCGTGATCGTCCCCATAGGGCGTGATCACCGGTGTATAGATGCCATAGAAATCCATCTTTTCTTCCTGTCCCGTCTCAGCTCATCCCTGCCAACGGCCGCTTGTTCTGCTGGTTATGGTAACAACCCACTTACACGGCCAGATCAATATCCACCGACAGCGGCGTCGGCCGGATATAGGATTCGATATTGGTGCGTGATAATTCCCAATGTTCCAGCGTCAGTGCCACCGCTGCCTCTTCATCATGCGCTGCAAAAATTTCAAGAAACCGGTCATGGTGCCGGCTTGCCTCACGAACCGCACCTGACGGCCCGTCGGACCCGACATTCCAGAATGTCTGGCCGATCCGCGCATGGTCGATCAGCAGGCGCTGCAGGCTTGGTGCTAGAAACGGATTATCGGCCATCTCGCCAATCGTGAAATGAAACCTGTCATTGAAATAGACAAGCGCATCAACGGCTTCATCCTCTACAGCTTCCTTGAAGCGTTTCTGGATCGCGGCAAGATCATCAATCTGCGCTGCTGTCGCCAACTGTGCGGCGAGGCGCGATGTGGCGGCATAGATCATTGGCGCCGTCAGAAAGAAATTGCGCATTGATTTGGGATCCATCGGCGCGACAACGGTGCCACGCTGATCGCGAATCTGCACATATCCTTCGCCCGCAAGCCGGCGCAGAATATCCCGCATGGGTGTCCGGGATACGTTGAATTCCTCGCTCAGCCGCACCTCGTCAAGAGGCTGGCCAGGCTCCAGTTCCATCGTCAGAATCCGTCGCTGGAGTTGTTGCAGAATGTCGTCCTTTGAAATGCTCATGATCCAATCGGCCTGTCAAATAGCCGAACCGCCTCTGCCGCTCTATTTTCAATTGCAATCCCTGTAATAGCGGATATTGTGACCAATGTATACAAATTGTATTCTTTGCGATACCTAGAGGTTTCCCATGAGCGATCCCGCCAATCCGGCAAGACGTGGTGGCCGCGGTGAACGGCGTGCCAGCCGGATGAAGCCGAATCATGAAATGCTGCCACACCTGACAGGACAGTTGCCGCTGACCGAGCCGATGGATGCCGAGCAGATCGAACAGATTGATGATGCCTCACTGTCGATCCTTGAGGAGGTTGGTGTTGTCTTTCGGGATGACATCGCCCTTGAAGACTGGCGACGGGCAGGCGCTGACGTCCGCGGTGAGACGGTCCATCTTGACCGCGCACTGGTGAAGTCGCTGATCAGCACCATTCCGTCCGACATTACGCTGCATGCGCGCAACCCGGAAAAGTCGGTGCGACTTGGCGGGCGCAACTCCATTTTTGTGCCGATGACTGGTGCGCCCTATCTGCGAGATCTTGATGATGTTCGTCGCAGTCCGACTCTCGATGATCTGGCAACATTCCATAAGCTGTCACACATGCTGCCAGCAATGCATTCATCGGCGCATCATATTGTCGAGCCGATGGACCACCCGGTATCACACCGGCATCTGCGGATCACCTATTCATCGATGATCCATTCCGACAAAACATTCATGGGCATGACAACCTCGGGAAAGAATGCCGAGGATGTGCTGGATATGTGCGCCATTCTGTTTGGTGAGGCCTATCTGGAAACACATCCGGTTGTGGTTGGCAATTGTAACGGCAATTCGCCGCTGGTATGGGATGAAACCATGCTGTCGGCGATGCGGGCCTTCAATCGCCGCAACCAGCCAGTACTTTGCTCGCCCTTTGTCCTTGGCGGAGCAAACACTCCGGCATCAACCGTACCAACGGTGGCACAGCTGAATGCCGAAGCACTGTCCGCCCTCGCCTACACGCAGGTTGTCCGCAAAGGCTGCCCGGCCATTTACGGGCATTACCTGTCAACAGTATCCATGCAATCAGGTGCGCCGATGGCTGGCACACCTGAAATCAGTCTGATGAATTTCATGATCGGANAGATGGCGCGGCATTACGGCATCCCGTGGCGGACATCGAACACGCTTGGCGGGGCAAAGACGCTGGATGCGCAGGCGGGCTATGAATCNGCAACAACACTGATGGCAGTGCTGATGTCAGGGGCCAATTACATCTGGCATTCTGCCGGCTGGAACGAGGCTGGCATGCACTGCTCCATCGCCAAGTTCATTGTCGATGCCGAACAATGCGCCATGGGATACAGGATGGCCGAAGGGCTGAAGTGGGATGATTTTGACGAGGCGCTTGCCGCGGTGCGCGATGTCGGCCCGGGGGGTCATTATCTGGGACATCCNCACACGCAGGAGAACTTCCAGCAGGCCTTTTTCATGCCACGCATGTTCGACAACAATTCCTATGAACAATGGATGGCCGAGGGCGAGAAAAATGTCACAGAACGTGCCCTTCAGACCGCACGTGCATTGCTTGATTCCTACGAACAGCCTGCNCTTGACCCCGGCATTGACGAGGCGTTGCGNGATTATATCGCCCGCCGTGAAACCACAATCCCNGCGATGGACGCGCTGAACCAGGATGCCTGACGCCCGGTCAAGATTCTAGCATCAGGCGGAACGGCGTTTTTCCCCGGCATCGGCCAACAAGGCGGCAAACCGGTAAATGGCATGCACGAATTTTGAATGGGGCAGCATGAGCCGGCCTTACCCTGTCGATTGACAGCAAGATCACGCGATGAGCAGACTGGGCGGGATAAATATGGCCATCTGTGAGGCGGGATAGATGATAAATGGCAAGCAAAACAAACGCGCGCTGATCGAGGGGCGTGCCGCGCTGATTGTCATTGATATTCAGCAATCGACTTTTGTTGAAAAGGACGTCCGTTCTATTCCCCATATGGCCGATTATGCAGAACGGATGGCACGCAGCCGCGCGGTGATCGACATGGCCCGTAAAACCGGTATCCCTGTCGTCTTCATTCAGGAAATTCATCGTGCAGACCTTGTCGATTTCGGCCGCGAACTGGATGGGGATGAAGATATCCACTGTCTTGACGATAACCCTGAAACCGACATCGCACGCGAGGTTCTGGATTTCCGTCCCGGCGATTACCTGATCCAGAAACGGCGCTATTCGGCCTTTTACGGGACAGATCTCGAAATTCTGCTCCGTGGGCTGAAAGTTGACACGTTGATCCTGACCGGTGGGCTGACGGATGTGTGCGTGCATTACACCTTTGTCGATGCGCATCAGGGCGATTATTTCTGCAGGGTCATTGACGAGTGCGTTGCCGGCTCCAGCATAGAGGCACATAACGCTGCCCTTCGCGCGATGGAATATCTGCAAACCGGTGCCATCAGGCAGATGGATGAGGTGCTGTCGGCGATGTCGGCCAATCTTGCCGCTGAATAAGCTATCCCTTGTCGGCACGCTATATTCTGCCATAGGGTTTTCAGTATCACCTGATGACAATAGCGGAGCCTTTATAATGGCCATTGAAAGACATCACACGAATGACCGGATGAGCCAGNTGGTGATCCATGGNGACACGGTTTATCTGGCNGGACAGGTGGCGCAAGGCGCGCCGGGCGGTACGGTGGCTGAACAGACCAAGGCCATTCTGAACCAGATCGATTCACTTCTTGCCGAGGCAGGCACCGACAAGTCAAAGGTACTGTCTGCTACAATCTGGCTGTGCAGCATGGATGATTTTGCCGAAATGAATGGTGTGTGGGACGCCTGGGCCGCCGGCGGCAATGCGCCCTGCCGCGCCTGTGTTGAATCCCCGCGTCTTGCCGCACCGCAATTCACCGTCGAGATTGGCATCATCGCGGCACGCTGAGGGCGATCATGACAGCACAGCGGATTATCGTTCTCGGCGCCGGTGTCATCGGCACAACAACCGCCTACAAACTGGCGATGGACGGGCATGATGTCACTGTNATCGACGCTGAAGATGGCGTGGCCATGATGACCAGCTATGCCAATGCCGGCCTGGTGGCACCTGGCCATGCCTTTGCCTGGGCATCACCCGCCGCGCCCGGCATGATGTTGCGGTCGCAATGGCGGGGAGACCAGGCCATTCGGCTGAAGCTGCGCCCCTCATGGCGACAATGGAAATGGATGGCGCGGTTTCTGCGGGAATGTACGGCTGAACGCGCACGCAGCAACACCGCCACCAAGGCCGATCTTTGCCGTTTTTCACAGCTGCATCTGCATGGCATCGTCGCGGAATCAGGCATTTCCTACGACGGTGAGACCGGTGGCCTGATCTATTTCTACCGCAATGCGGCAGGTTACAAAGCCGCCTCAAGAAAAGCCGACCTGCTGCGCAGCAACGGCACCAAGGTCGAGGAATTGTCACCGCGGGAGATGGTCGGGCGCGACCCTGGCCTTGCCAAGGCTGAATCGCTGGTTGCCGGGGCATTATTTGCGCCGGGCGATGAAAGCGGGGATGCACATTTGTTCACCCGCGCGCTGGCAGATGTCGCGCGTGACAAGGGTGTGGATTTCAGATTCAATACACGCATCCGGCGGCTGGTCCGCAGTGGTGATTCCATCACACGGGTTGAAACCGACAAGGGTGACGTGACCGCTGACGCCTATGTTCTGTGCCTTGGTGTGAACAGCCCCGAGCTGGTCAGACCCCTCGGCATCGATCTGCCAATCTATCCGGTGCGCGGCTATTCGGTCACCGTACCGATCACCGACAGGGCGGCCGCCCCGCGCATGGGCGGGATCGACGAGGATAACCTTCTGGCCTATTGCCCGATGGGTGACCGGCTGCGGATCACGGCAACCGCCGAGATCGCCGGCTATGATCGCCGCTTCAAGCCACGTGATTTCAAGGTCATGCTNGAACGCGCGCGCCCNCTCTTTGACCATTGTGCGGATTTCACCAAACCAAAATACTGGGTCGGGTTACGCCCGATGACCCCGAATGGCATTCCGGTGGTTGACCGCTCGCCAATCGATAATCTGTGGTTGAATGTCGGGCATGGCCATATGGGATGGACCATGGCCAGCGGCTGTGCAGCCATTACTGCTGACATTATCGCCGGACGTACCCCGAACCACGATATCCGAGGACTTGCTTATGGACACGGTTGACCCGCAGCAAA
Source organism: SAR116 cluster bacterium (assembly GCA_002686685.1). Classification (GTDB taxonomy): domain Bacteria; phylum Pseudomonadota; class Alphaproteobacteria; order Puniceispirillales; family Puniceispirillaceae; genus UBA8309. Next base: position 19,968 of record NYYG01000021.1, read on the forward strand.
AGACCGACTTTCAGCTGATCGAGAACATCCCTTTCACCACCGCCAAGGTGATCGGCAGCAGGGCCAGCATCGGCATGGTGGTGCTGGCATCCGATTACACGATTGAGCATGAATTCCGGACACTGATCGACATGCCCGGGGTCGATGTGTTTGAGGCACGCATCCGCAACGACCCGCAGGTGACGCCGGAAACACTGGCAGCCATGGAACCGCTGCTGACATCCACAGCCGAGCTGATCCTGCCAGGCGACCGTGTTGATGTGCTGGGATTTGGCTGTACATCGGCATCGATGGTTCTGGGGAGTGAGCGCATCGATACGCTGCTGCGGGCAGCAAAGCCTGACGCAAGAACAACCAACCCGATCGCGGCTGCCTTTGCGGCTTTTGATGCGCTCGGCGCGCGCCGTATCGGGGTATTGACCCCCTATCGTCGCGATGTGAACGAAATTGTGCATGCCTATATTACCCGTCATGGTTATGAGGTGCCGGTCTTCGGGTCCTTCAATGAAGAGATGGATCCGGTAGTCGCGACAATTGACGCGGACTCGCTCATTGCTGCAATTGATACGATCCGCGACGGCTATGACCTTGATGCGGTTTTCGTCTCCTGTACATCAGTCAGGCTTGCTGATTCCGTCGCCTCTATCGAAGCCCGCACCGGGTTGCCGGTCACGTCGTCAAACCATGCGCTGGCCTGGCATTGCCTGCGACTTGCCGGGATTGAGGATGCCATTGAAGGTCGCGGCCGACTGTTCGAAACCGGACTGGCGGCAACAGCCTGACGCGCTGATAAACCTTCCCTTTTTTGTCTGTAAACGGTGCTTTGTCCTTTGCAGGGCTTGGTCTAGTGTGAGATTTGACCCCGCATCATCGGGTATTTTTGAAGATTGGAATCGCCTATGTCTGACACCACCGTATTTGTTGCCCGCGACATCATTACAATGAACGCATCGCGCCCGCATGCCACCCATGTTGCTATTCGTGACGGCCGTATCATAGGTGCCGGCAGCGCCGAGGATGCGGAAAGCTGGGGGCCATTCACCCTGAATGAGGATTTTGCCGACAAGGTGCTGGTGCCGGGCTTTGTCGAAGGCCATGCCCATGCCATGGAAGGCGGAATCTGGGATTTCCCCTATGTCGGATATGAGGACCGGTGGGACCCGTCTGGCAAAAGATGGCGCGGTGCCCAGAGCCTTGATGACGTCATCGCTGTTCTGAAAGAGGCGCAGACCGGACTTGATGATGCCGACACCCCGCTATTTGCCTGGGGTTTTGATCCGATCTATTTTGGTGGTGGCCGCATGCATACAGGCCATCTTGACGCTGTCTCAACCACCCGTCCCATCATCGTCCTGCATTCGAATGGCCATCTTCTGAACGCCAACAGCCGGTTGTTGGACATGGCCGGAATTACCGCTGACACGAATATCTATGGTGTGCTGAAGGATGACACCGGCAAACCGACCGGCGAGCTGATGGAAATGGCGGCCAAATATATGGCCTATAAACAGACCGGCAATCCGTTCTTTGGCGGCATCAACCTGTATTCGCTGCAGCGTTATGCCGATTCCGCAGTGAATTGCGGGGTGACAACTGCCACCGACCTTTTCGCCACCTTTAATGAAACCTCGCTTGCAGCCTATCTCGAGGCCAGCCAGACCCCGGGGTATGCGCTGCGCCTGATGCCGGCGCTGAACACAATCGAGCAATCCGTCGAAGAGGGTATTGCGCTGGCGAAACGCGCCCTTCAGGACAATAATGACCGGCTGCATCACAGGCTGTGCAAGGTGATGACTGACGGGTCCATCCAGGGCTTTACGGCACGGCTGAAGTGGCCCGGCTATCATAATGGCAAGCCCAACGGATTATGGAACATGGATCCGGAATCCCTTGCCGAGCTGATTATGGGCTATCACAAGGCCGGGCTGCATCTCCATATCCATACCAATGGTGACGAGGCGTCCGAACTGATGCTGGACGCCATTGAGGCAGCGCAAATCGCCTGCCCGCGGCCCGACCACCGGCATACGCTGCAGCATTGCCAGATGGCAGATGCCAGCCAGTTCCGCCGCATGGCCAAGCTGGGTGTCTGCAGCAATCTGTTTGCCAACCATATCTATTACTGGGGTGATGAGCATGCCGCCATCACGATGGGGCCAGACCGGGCGCGCCGCATGGATGCCGCCGGTACCGCCCTGCGCGAAGGGGTGCATTTCGCCATCCATTCGGATGCCCCGGTGACCCCGATGGCCCCCCTGTTCACCGCCTGGTGTGCGGTCAACCGACAGACACGTACCGGGGCCATACTGGGGCCGGAAGAGCGGATCAGCGCCGCGGATGCCCTTTATGCCATTACGCTGGGCGCGGCCTATACCCTGCATATGGACCACCTCGTGGGCAGCATCGAGCCGGGCAAATATGCCGATTTCGCCGTGCTTGAGGACAGCCCGTTGCAAGTTGCGCCCGAGGCCATTCGCGATATCGGTGTCTGGGGTACCATTTCCGGCGGCACGCCACATCAGGCGGCTGTGCGTTCGGGATGACACATCCACCTGTCGATTTTACCGTCATTGGAGGGTTCCTCGGCACAGGCAAGACAACCCTGCTTAACCGCATCCTGGCGGCATCGCGGGGTGTCCGCTTTGCGATCCTTGTCAATGANTTTGGAGCGCTGAATATCGACAGGGCGCTGATCCAGCACGAGGACAGCAAGATCATGCAGCTTGCAAATGGCTGTATCTGCTGTTCGCTGGCCGGCGGCCTTGTCGACAGCATGGTCGAGCTGATGCGCCATCGGGATGCCATTGATCATATTCTGATCGAGGCAAGCGGTGTCTCATATCCGGGTCGCATCATGGATTTCGCACGCATCGACCCAGATTTGCGCCCGGGATTGACGCTGGTACTGGTCGATGCCGACAATCTGCGCACGCAAAGCCGGGATACCAAGCTTGCCGAGACCATTACCGCGCAACTCGACAGCGCCGACATGTTCGTGCTGACAAAGACAGATATTGCCAGCCCTGAACAGACCGCCTGGACCCGCGACTGGGTGGCAGAACGCGCGCCGCATGCACCGATTATCGAAAGCCGTCCGGATGATGCAATGCTGGTGGCCCTGCTTACCGATCCGGGGCCCGATGCCATGGTGCCTGATGTCGACACCGCCCACTCCGTCCCTGCGGATCAACCGCATTCGGCTGCCGGGCGCGCATCGGGTCATGAAGACCATGCCCCGGCATTGCATGAGCTGTTCAGCAGCTGTGCGATGACCGCGACCCGGCCCATCGACGAGACCGCCTTCAGGGATATTGTAGGACGCCACAGTCAGGATCTGTTGCGCGGCAAGGGATTTCTGCGCTTCCAGACGCGCCATGCGGTCTGGCAACAGGCCGGCCGCCTGTTGCACCTCGATGATGCTGATCTGGACGAGACAGAGACCTCGCAGATTGTGCTGATCTCAAGTGGCGATCTGGCGCCGGTTGTTGCCGCCCTGCAGGATATTGGCTTTGCGGCATTTGGGCCGCAAGAGCAGCGCTATCAGGAGGCGGCGAATTCCGCTGCGCGATAGCATGCCAGCTGATGGTCACTTGTGCCGGGCCAGACATCCAGTAAGGGAACGCTGTCCTCACATCCTGCAGCCACATGCGGGCAACGGCTTGCAAACCGGCATCCGGTCTGCGGCTTTGTCAGATCCGGGATCGCCCCGTCAACAAGCTTGCCACCGGTTGCCTGCGCTCCCACCTCGATGGTTGGGACGGCATCCAGCAATGCCTCGCTATAGGGATGGCGCGGCGCGGCAAAGAAACTCTCCCGGTTCGCATATTCCATGAACTGGCCCATATACATGACAGCGATGTCGTCACACATATGCTGAACGACCCCGAGATCATGGCTGATGAACAGATAGGTCAGGCCGAACTGTGCCTGCAGGGATTTCAGCAGGTTCAGAATCTGCGCCTGTACGGCAACGTCAAGCGCTGACACCGGCTCGTCACAGATGATCAGCGATGGGCGTGTCGACAGCGCGCGCGCAATGCCAATCCGCTGGCGCTGGCCACCCGAAAACTGATGCGGGAACAGGGCTTTCTGCTCAGGGCGCAGGCCAACGGCCTCAAACAGCTCATCGATAATCCTGTCCTGTTCGGTGCGGCTTGTTGCGCCAGCATAGATCAGTGGCTCGCGCACGATATCGGCAGCGCGCAACCGGGGGTTCAGCGATGAATAGGGGTCCTGGAAAATGATTTGCACGCGCTGGCGCGCGCGGCGCAGCGCTTCGGTGTCAAGCGCCCCGAAATCTGTACCATCGATGATAATGCTGCCAGCCATCTTGGGCACAAGACGCGCCACTGCCATGGCCGCCGTGGTCTTTCCCGAACCGGACTCACCCACAATGCCAAGCGTCTTGCCCCGCGCCACCGAAAAGCTGACATCATCCACCGCCAGCAACCGGCGGCGGCGACCATCAGCGTCGCGCCCGCGCATCGGGAAGGACACGCTGAGATTGCGGACATCAAGGGCCAGTTGTGCGCTCATCCCTTGGCTCCTTCGCTCGCAAATGGATGCCAGCAGGCAACACTGTGGGCGTCATGTCCAGCCATCTCAACCTGTTGCGGCTTGGCGGCAAGACACCCGTCAGCCACTCTTATGCACCGCGGTGCAAACAGGCATTCATCACGCCCGAACCGGGTGATGGGCGGCACGATACCGTCAATTTCCGGCAGCTGTTCTGTTATCGCCGCAACATTGCTGGTGATATGCGGCACACAGGCAATCAGCCCGCGTGTATAGGGGTGCGCCGGCGCGCCGACCACATCAGCAACCCGGCCTTCCTCGACGCGCCGTCCGGCATACATGACCAGCATGCGTTCCGACATTTGCGCCACAGCACCCATATCATGGGTGATCAGAATGATGGCGGTATCCAGCTTGGTCCCAAGATCGCGCAACAGGGCAAAGATTTCCGCCTGTACCGTCACATCCAGCGCCGTTGTCGGCTCGTCGGCGATCAGAATCTCCGGTTCGCATGCAAGGGCGATGGCAATCATCACCCGCTGACGCTGACCACCCGACAGCTGGTGCGGATAATCATCAATCCGTGCCGATGCATTGGGAATCCGCACCGCCTCGAGCAATTCCAGTGCGCGCCTGCGGGCAGATGCATTGTCAATCCCGCGATGCAGGCGCAACACTTCGACGATCTGCTGGCCAATGGTAAAAACCGGGTTGAGCGAGGTCATCGGCTCCTGAAAGATCATCGAGACCTCATTGCCCCGCAAGCGCCGCAACCGTGCCGCAGATGCTTGCGTCAGATCCTCGCCCTTGAACAGGATCTGCCCGCCCGAAACGCGCCCCATGGCAGGCAACAGACCCATCAGCGCAAGCGCAGTCATCGACTTGCCACAGCCGGACTCGCCGACAAAACTGATGCGCTCGCCGCGTTCGAGTGTGAAGGAAATATCATCCAGAACGGTAACGGTGCCGGCACGGGTGGTGAATTGAACGCTGAGATTGCGGACGTCCAGAAGTGGTGCGTCTGTTCGGGTTTTTGCCATGCTACCGCGCCCTCAATTTCGGGTTCAGCGCGTCATTCAATCCATCACCAATCAATGAAATCGACAACACCGTAACAAAAATCGCCAGCCCCGGAATGGTGACGGTGAAGCTGGCATCCAGAATATAGGGGCGGTTTGACCCGATAATCTGCCCCCAGCTGACAACGTTCGGATCGCTCAGCCCGAGGAAAGCAAGGCCCGCCTCAAACAATATGGCGGACCCCACCATCAGGGCAGCTTGCACGATGATCGGCGGCAGGGCATTCGGCAGGATGACACGGGTAATCAGGGTGATATTGCTGGCACCCGCCGCGCGCGAGGCTGTGACATATTCAAGCTCTCTGATCCGCAGAAACTCGGCGCGTGTGATACGTGCAACCGCCGTCCAGCTGACGATCCCGATCGCGATCGTCACCACCTCAAGTGAGGCACCGAACAGCGCCACGATCACCATCGAAAACAGCAGGGTCGGCAGTACCTGAAAGAATTCGGTGATCCGCATCAGGATTTCCTCGACCACCCCGCGATAGAAACCGGCAAGCGCCCCGAAGGAAATGCCGATAAACACGCTCATCAGCGCGGCGACCAGTCCAATGGTCAGGCTGACGCGCCCGCCATTCAGCAAGGCCGCCAGCATATCGCGGCCAAGATAATCTGTGCCAAGCACAAATCCGTCCTGACCAGGGGGTGTGAAAGGTGCCCACACCATTTCGAACGGGTCAACAGGATGCAGCATTGGTCCGAATATGGCGGCCAACACGATGGCCATCAGTATGATGCTGGCCACCATCGCGGCCCGATTGCCGACAAACATCGTCAACATCTCGCGCGCAGGATGCTGCGCGGTCGCCACCAATTCTTCTGTCACCCGGGGGGTGCTGCGTTCTGCAGATGCCATCAGCCGCCTCCACTCCGGATACGGGGGTCAATCAGGCGCAGCACAAGATCCGTCAGCAGGTTGCCAACAATGACAACAAGCGCCGAGAAAAACAGGATGCCAAGAATGGTCGGGGTATCACGTGCGAGGATCGACTGCAGCGCCAATGTGCCGAGGCCGGGCCAGCTGAATACGGTCTCAACAAGAACCGCCCCTGACACCACCGCAGAAAACTGCAGACCGGCCAGCGTCACCACCGGACCCAGCGAGTTCTTCAGCGCGTGCTTATACACAATCTCACGTTCGGTCAGCCCCTTGGCGCGCGCCGTACGGATGTAATCCGCACCAAGTACCTCGAGCATGCTGGCCCGGCACAGGCGGCTGTACAGCGCCAGAAAAATCGAGGCCAAGGTCAGTGCTGGCAGGAACAGGTGATGCAGGACATCGAGATACTGACGCCACATCGGCGCATCCATCAGACGGGCATCGACCATACCGGCTACCGGAAACAGCGGCAGCATAAGCGACAGGCCGATCAGCAGCATGATACCGGTCCAGAACACGGGGGCTGAATAGCCAAACAGGGCCAGCAAGGTCACAAAATGACTGAGCATGCCGTTCGGGCGCTGCGCCGAAATCACCCCCAGAACGACCCCGATCACAAGGGCAAAAAGCTGCGCGGTAAAGACAAGAAGCAAGGTCGCCGGCAGGCGTTCCGCAATCAGGCTGGTGACAGGGGTATTAAAGAAAAAGCTGTAGCCNAAATCAAANTGCACAACATTGCCCATATAGAGGCCCAGCTGNACGAGGAATGGCTTGTCNAGCCCATAATCCGCACGGATTTTGGCCATCACCTCTTCAGTGGCACCGCCCATATCACCGGCAATGGTATCGGCAATATCCCCCGGCGCGATGTGGATCAGAATAAAATTCAACACCACCACAGACAGCAGCAGGGCGATAGCATATCCGAGGCGGATGGCAGCTTGTCTCAGAAAATTCACTCACAGCCTCATGATGCACGGGACGGCAATATCAGATCAGCCCGGAATGGCAGATGTCGTATCATTAAATAAAAGAAAGGCCGTGTGCCACGAGGTAGCAGCACACGGCAATTTTCGAAGATGCCTATTTCAGATAGACACGATCAAGCGGCGATACAGTCGCCCAGATACCAACTGGTGGGTTGGCGATCTTGTCTGAATAGATCGTGTGATAAGGCAGCGCATAAGTGTGGTAGACCGGCACGTCTTCGGCAACCAGCTTCTGGAACTCTGAATAGAGTGCCTTGCGCTTATTTGCATCGGTTTCACTGCCAGCCATGTCCATCAGCTCGTCAACACGCGCGTTTGAATAGGACTGTGTGTTTGACCAGATCACACCTTTCTTGATGTTGCTGGTCTGGTAGGTGCGATGCACGCCAATCACCGGGTCACCCCAGTTAAAGACAACATCCCAGGTCATTTCGAAATCATGACCACCGACACGCTTTGCCCAGGTCGGGAAGTCCGGTGAAGACCGGATCACGACATCAATACCAACCTTCTTCAGCTGCGGCTTGACATATTCGGCCTGCGCCTTGATGCCGGCCCAGCCGTAATCAACAGTCAGCTGGAAGCGATTGCCATCGTCCCCACGCGGGTATCCGGCCTCGTCAAGAAGGGCGTTCGCCTTGTCCAGGTCAAGATCATAGCGCTCTACATTCGGCTCGTAGAAAGGCGATCCAGGATGGATGCCGGTCAGGGCCGGTGTCGATGTGCCAAGCATGATGGCCTTGTTGACGAAGTCGCGGTCAATCGCATAGGCGATCGCCTGACGCACCTTCTTGTCGCCAACCGGGCCGTCTGAAGCCGTGTTGAAGGCCAACCAGGCAATCGGACCGATCGCGGCATAGGCAACACCTTCACTGGTCGCGGTGACGCCAGACGCTTTTTTCATGCGATTGATATCCCGCGGGTTCTGTTCAAAGCCGCTGAGATGCGCCTCGCCATTTTCCAGCGCGATCATCCGTGCCGAACCATCCTTGATGATCCGCATCACGATCTTGTCCAGATAAGGACGTCCGTCGATGAAGAAATCGTCATTGCGCTCGAGGATGATGTGCTGGTCACGCTTGAATTCAACAAGCTTGAACGGACCGGAACCCACAACACCTTCGGAATTTGCCGGATGTGATTTCGGGTCCTGGCCATCGCCATAGACATGCTCCGGAATGATCGGCAGCAGCTGTGACGACATTGCCAGAAGCAGCGCCGGATGCGGCTTGCTCAGCTTGATGACCGCCGTGTGGTCATCAGGTGTCTCGACCGCTTCAACTGGCGCATACATGGTCTTGAACGGGTGATTTTCCTGCACCGTCTTGATCGAGAAGGCCACGTCAGATGACTTGATTGGCACGCCATCATGGAAGGTGGCGCCCTTTACAAGGTTCAGCGTCACGGTGAGACCATCAGCCGACACATCCCAGCTTTCAGCCAGATAGGGTTGCGGGGTCCAGTCTTCATCATAGCGCAAAGGCGCCGCAAACAGCTGGTTCCCCGGTTCACCCGTCGCAATACCTGACTGCACAGCCGGGTTCAGATGCCTTGGTGTGTTCTGCACCGCCCAGATCAGGGTGCCACCACGCTTTGCACCGTCATCTGCAATCGCTGATCCAGCCTGCAATGTCAGTGAAAGCGCAGCTGCCGCGGATGCAACAACTAGTTTCTTGATCATAATGAATCCCCCCTTTGGATAGGTCTAAACAAGAATCTTACATTCGACAGTCGCCAATAAAATGGCATCTTTCAAGGATAAACTTGTCTTGTTTCACAATGTAAAATCTGCACCTGCCGAAGGGGTCAGGGCACAAGCGCCAGAACCCGCAGCGGGCTTCCCGTGCCTTGCCTGATTTTCAGCGGGGCTGCGATGAGAACGGCCCCCATGGGTGGCAGCCTGTCAAGATTTGCAAGGCATTGCAGCCCATAGCGCCCGGCCCCGTGCAGAATGTAATGCGCCGGATAAGGCGGGTCTGAATGCGCGCCCTGACCAGAATCTGTGCCGACAGTTTCGGTACCAAACCCGATGATATCGCGCTGTTCGACAAGGAAGCGGATCGCCGCCGCATCCGGACCGGGGGAATGGGCGCCATCCGCCCGCAGATTGATATAATCGGCACCGCTGCGGCGTGACCATCCGGTGCGCATTAGCACCCAGCTCTGCGGCGGAATCATGCCATGCGCCACCTCAAACGCCTCAATCTTGGCCACACCCATCTCATAATCATCATCGGCGTCTGATTCGGCTTCACAATCGATGACGCAAACCTGGCCCACCAGTTTCTGGACTGGCAGCGTGTCTGTCGTATTGTTCGGCAGGTCGCGGCCGCTGATCCAGTGGATTGGCGCGTCGAAATGGGTGCCCGCATGTTCACCAAGCGAAATATTATGCCAGTGCCATGCTGGCCCGCGCGCATCATATCGCGAGATTTCTTCCATACGGAACGGGGCGCATTGACCAAATTCTGGCGGCAGAACAATGATCGGAAAATCGGGATCCAGCCGGTGCGTCAGATCAACAACCTGCACGTCACCGCTGGCGAGGCCGGTTGCGAGATCGGCCAGCAGGCGGGTTGCATCTGCACGTGCGTCTTCCTTGGTCATTGACCGCCTCCTGCAAGTTCCATTTCCAGCAGCTTGGCATCATCCTCGAAACGTTCAGCCACATCGCGCGCGACATCGCCGATATAGAGGTCCTGCTGCCCGGCGAGCAAGCCTGCCACGATATCGCGTGCCAGACGGTCGGGCGTGACTTTTGGGGGCAGCACAGAATCATGCCAGTCCTGTTCCAGCGGTCCGGCAAAGGCATTGACCACCCGCACCCCGCTGCCCAGCATTTCGCCGCGCAGGCATTGCGCCAGTGACAACGCCGCCGCATGCGCCGCCGAGTGCTGGCCATAGGCCGGCCAGTTGGCATGCGCATAGACGGACAGCAGGTTTACCCAGGCAGTCGCCGCATTCACCCCGTCGGCGCCGCGGCTGCGCATCACCGGGCCAAAATTCTCGGCAAGCCGCATGAAGCCGAAAACCAGCTTGTCGTGCAATTGCCTTGCATCGGCGATGCCGCGCCCGGCCATCACCCCGCCAGGGCGAACATGTTCGGCATTATGCACCAATATATCCACCTTGCCGCCAATCTCGCCGCACAGCTCTTCAACGGACCGCGTGTCTGTCAGGTCCAGCGGCACGACTGACACACCGGCCATGCCTTCCAGCCTTTCAATGGCCGCATCGCGTTTCCAGCCTTCGGCGACGCCGGCAAATACGGTTTTTGCCCCCGCACCGGTCATGGCTGCGGCAAGCGCAACCCCGGCCGGCGTGCGGGCATCGGTAATCAGGACGCGCCGGTGACGCGGATCATTGGTCAGTTCGCGCAATTGAATATCCTCCCTCAGATCAGGACTGTCTGTGTCGGCAAAGGCCATGAAGACGGCCCTGTCTGCCTTGTCGAGAAACAGGCGCAATTCCACCTTGTCGCCGACGCGGCAATGCGCATGCAGATGCGCCATTACCGGCACCCCGCCCGCCAGCGTCACTGTGCCGACGCGCCAGGGAACGCGTTCCCGGAAATACAGCTCTGGGCTGGTCTCAAGCGTGGTTTCGGCAATCAGCTTGCCATGCGGGTCGGCAGCGCGCCACTGCAGGTCTGACAGGCATGACGGGCAGGCTTCTCTTGGCGGCCAGACAATAACCGCGCAACTGTCGCAATGCGGCAGATGAAACCGTCCACGTGCCGCCTGCGCCCCCAAGCGCATGCCAAGCCGGCTCCGCGCCAGGGGTGGAATCAGCGCCGTGCGCGTCTTTTTCTGCGGGTCCTTGCGGACCGGTTCCGGCAGGGGCGGCAGCGGGTCAGCCATGCGCATCTCCAACGCGTTCCAGAATGGCCGCGGCCGAACAGACGCCGCGATCATAATTGACCATGCCAAAACCGGACACGAGGGCGCGCCGCGCATTTGGCACTGCCGCGCCTATGGCGTGGCCAGTCAGCTGTCTTACGGCCTCGACAAGACCCAGAAAACCGCCAGCAGCGCCTGCCTGACCAACCGANAGCTGACCGCCACTGGTATTATGCGGAAAGCTGCCGGCGCAGGTCAGGTCATGTCCGGCGATGAAATCCGCGCCGCAGCCCTTGTCAAAAAATCCCAGATCTTCCAGCTGCATCAGACTGATCACCGGATAATCATCATAGGTTTCCACAAGGTCCATATCGTCAGGCGCGCATCCCGCCCGGTTCCACAGCAGGTCCCGGTCATGCGCCCAGCCCCCGCGAAACTGCACCGGGTCCTCGGCAAACCCGTTATGGCGCTCGATAATGGCAAGGGGGCGCACCGCCGGCAGACCAAGCCGGCTGGCGGTTTCGGCATGCATTACCAGAAAGGATTCTGCCCCGGCGCACGGCATCACACAGTCAAACAATCCCAGCGGGGATGCGATCATTCTGGCATCCAGATATTGCTCGACGGTCAGGCCAGTCTTCATCAGCGCATGCGGATAGGCCAGCGCGTTGCTGCGTTGTGCGGCCGCGATCTTGCCAAAAATATCCCGGGCAATGCCAAAGCGGCGCATGTAATGATCGGCAATCAGCGCGAAATAGCCATTGGCACCGCCGGCACCATAGGGCCAGGCTGCGTCGTTGGAAAAATGGGAAAACCGCGCCAATGTCTGGCGAAAGCTGTCCAGCTGGTTGGTATCGCCGGACAGGCAGGCCACAATTTTGGCATCCCCGCACTGGATGGCACGCGCCGCGCGNCGCAGCGCAATCACGCCTGACGCGCCCCCCATCGGCAGATGTTCCAGCCAGCCAAGCGCCAGCCCAGCATGCTGTGTAAAGCCGACAGCACTATCGGGATGCAAGGTGAAACTCGATACCGTCAGCCCGTCAATATCCGCGGGCCGCAATTTGGCCGCGCCCAGCATGTCGCGCAATGCGGATAACAGCCACCAATGCGCCGACTCATTCGAAAACCGCCGATANGCAATAGACGTCGGNGTGGTGACGACAATATCATCAAAGCCCGCTGTCATGCCATCACCCNGCCGCCCGCGCNCGGCGCGATTTCCCGTGGCGGAAATCAACCAGCGTACCGTCCTCAAACAGGGTGTGCAGCAGGCTTTGCAAGGCCCCGCGCTGCAGCTTCTGTGTGCCGGTTAACGGNAGGCTTTCAACGGCGGCAAACCAGCCGGGNGCCTTGAAATANGCCAGCTCTTCCTGTGCCAGCGCAAACAGCTCGGCAAANAGAGCTGTTCGCATCCACCCCCGGCGCAGGCACAACGAGGCAGGCCACTTCCTGTTCGCGCAGCGGGTCAGGCACCGGCCCNACTGCCAGCGCTGCCACGCCGGCATGCCGCATCAGAACGGTTTCCACCTCAAGCGCGGCAATATTCTCTCCGGACCGGCGTATGATGTTCTTCTTCCGGTCACGGAAAAAGAACAGGCCATCACTGTCCCGCATGACAATATCGCCTGTATGGAACCAGCCTCCNTCCCAGGCAGCATCGGTGGCATCAGGGTCTTTCAGATAGGCGCGGAAAAATCCAAAGCGCGGGTCATCACCAGCGCGGCGCACAAGCAATTCCCCNGGCGTGCCATCTGCNACATCCTGACCGGCATCATCCACAATACGGGTCTGCATCTCGGACGGGGCCATACCAAAACAATTCTGGCCCACCGCACGCTTGCTGCCGGTAGCCGCAATGCAGACACCCGCCCCGGTTTCGGTCATGGCCCAGGCCTCGACAAGCGGAAACCCGAACCGCGCCTCAAACGCGGCATGCAGCTTGCGGTCAACGCCGGCCCCGAAACCGAAACGGACTTGGTGCTGCCTGTCACGGTCATCTTCCGGCCGTCGCATCAGGATGGACGGCATCACCCCCAGATAATGGAGAATGGTGGCATCGCTGTCAGATACGGCATCTGTCCACCGGTCCGGATGAAATCTGTCGAGCGGGACAAGCGTGCCACCGGTGGTGATCATCGCCATCACGGAATAGGCAAGCGCATTCATATGAAACATCGGCAGCGGGGTCAGCATCACCTCTTTGCCGGGGCGCAGGTCATAGGGGGCTGGCAGGGCTGCATACCAGTCACCCGCCGTCAGGAAATAGACCTGATCAAGCTGGCACCCCTTGGGCTGGCCAGTGGTGCCCGATGTGTAGAGCAAGGCAGCCTCGCGCCGGCTGTGCGGAGCTGACAGGCCGGCGGCAGTTACCTGCAGCTGCGGCGGNGCCTCTGCCGGCCCGATCAGCGGCAGGCCTGACTCATCGCAGATATCCTGCAGCATCTGCGGCGCCTGCCCGGCCGCGACCATCAGCACCATCTCGGAATGGGCGATAATGAATTCCGCCTCGCGCCGTTTCAGATCGGGATTGATCGGCACAATCGACAGCCCCAGCGCATTTGCCGCCAGCCAGTTCACGAAGAAATCGGGCGTGTTGAACAGATAAAGGCCGATGCGCGCGCCAACCGGCAACCCGGCCGCTGCCAGAACATCGCGCTGCGCCGCAACCTGCAGTGCCATATCACGATAGGAGATGTCTCCAGACGCGCAGCCAAAGGCCGCCGCCACATCCGGCAGAATACGCAAAAAAGGCTGCGCCGGGCGGGCCTCCGCCATTGCCTGGAACCGCGAAAATACTGTTTCGTCTTGATACGGAAATAACGTCATGGCGGCAGTCTGGCATGAGTGTCAGCGCTATGTAAATTACCCAGACCGGTTTCAGGCCAAAGCATTTGACCCTCATCCCGCTTTTGGCCAGCATGATGGTTCGGGCAGGCCGATCCACAGCTGCCCTTCATACGCGCCCCGCAGATAAACGCGCCCGCAGATGCGCCAAGAGGACCGACCGGATGAAGATCTTCTACCAGAGCTTTGTGAATGAAACCGCCGCCCCCGGATATTGGGGCCGACTGGGCAACTTTCTGAACAGCCACGCGCATGCCGACACAGAGATCGTTTTTCAAGGGATCACACCCTTTGATTCCTATGCGCATGCGCTTGTCGAATGGCGGTGTGGGCGCGAGGCGATTGCCAATGCCATTACCGCAGGGCGCAACGGCTTTGATGGCTATCTGATGGGTCATTTTCAGGATTCCGGTCTCTATGAGGCACGCGCTGCATCCTCTATTCCGGTGATATCGCTTGGCGAGGCAAGCATGCTTTATGGCTGCCAGTACGGTCAGAAAATCGGCATCATCACCATCAACCCGCGCTTTATTCCGGGCCATGAACATCAGGTCAGGAAATACGGGCTGGCTGAACGCGTAACGGCCATTCATGCAATGCAGTTCGAACCCGGCCAGATATTGGCGGCATTTGATGATGCGGATCTGCTGCAGCAGGTCGCCGATGAATTCACCCGCCAGGCCGAACCGCTGGTAGAGGCCGGCGTTGATGTGCTGATCCCGGCAGGCGGCATTCCGATGCTGCTGTTTGCGCAGATTTCAGGTTTTCGCGTTGCCGAGGCACCGGTGCTGAACGGGNTGCCCGTGGCACTGCGCATGACGGAAATNGCGGTCGAAATGCGGCAGATGTTCGGTTTGGAGGTCAGCCGCACGCGTGATTTCATCCGCCCGCCGGACGAGATCCTCGACGAATTTCTGGGCCATCCCAAATTATAGATCGGGGCGTGCTGCCTCCAGATCATTCCACACCATCTGGCTTGTGATCTTGCCATTGGCAATGGTGAAACGGTCAACGAATCGCACGCCTTCAAACGCGGTGCCGTCAGGCCATTCACCATGCAGCGTGCCGTGGCAGACCACAATGGTTTCGTCCTTTGCAAAGGCTTCGCTGAAACCGGCAAAGGTCTTGCCGATTTGGCGATAGCGTGGGGCCGACCAGGCGATCAGCTCATCAAGGCCGGTCATGCGGACGCCGCCGGGGAATTCCATCCAGAACCCGTCGGCAAGCAGGCTCTGTGCGGTGTCGAGATCACGCGATTCCATGGCGGCCAGATAATCCTGAACCAGCCCGGCAGCCGGCGGCGGCGGTGCCAGCGGATTCTTGTTTTCATGACCGCGCATATAGGAGGCCTGATCAAGTTCACTGACCATTACAACCGTGCCTTCCGACACCGCGCCAAGGAACTGGGAGACAAGATTTGTCATATGGGTGGACAGGCGGCGACGGGCATCTGCGGAATAACCCTTGATCAGGGTGATGTTCACGACGGGCATGGAACGACTTTCGCTGTTGTGTAACGGTGTAATTCAGATAGTTTAAATCTAAAGGAGTTATCGATGCCACAATAATGGGATNGAATATCCCTGCTTTTATGTGGCACGCGATAACGCGTCAGACTTGTGTCTTCAACCTAACACCGGCTTCACAGCGATATGCCAACCATTGTTGAAAAAATCCTGAGCCGCGCCAGCGGCGCTACCCGCGTCCGTGCGGGCGACTATCTGACATGCAGTGTCGATCTGGCGATGGTGCATGACAGCAGCGGCCCCCGGCGGCTGGCCCCCAAGCTGGCGGCGCTGGGCATGACGCTGAAGGACCCGGACAGGCTGGCGGTCATCACAGATCATTATGTGCCGGCGCATGACGACGCCAGCCGCGAGATTCAGGAACTGACGCGCAACTGGGTGGCCGCCGAAGGCGTGTCGCATTTCTATCCCGAGATGGGGATCTGCCATGTGGTGCTGCCGGAACAGGGGCTGGTCCGGCCCGGCATGCTGGTGGTCGGTGGTGACAGCCATTCACCGACTGGCGGTGCCTTCGGGGCCTATATGTTCGGGGTCGGCGCCACCGATATGGCCGGGGTGGCCGCGACAGGGCAGACATGGCTGAAAGTGCCGCGCACCCATCTGGTGAAGCTGAAAGGCCAGCTGGCAGAGCAGGTGTTTGCCAAGGATATCATCCTGGCATTATGCGGGGCGCATGGCATGGATATGGCCGGGTATGAGGCGCTGGAATTTGCCGGCCCGGCGGTCACTGCCATGCCAATGCGGGCGCGTATGACACTGTGCAACATGTCNGCCGAGCTTGGTGCGCAGGCAGGACTGATTGCGCCCGACGCGGTTACCGCCAACTGGCTGGCCAGGCGTGCGCCGGATCGCAGCCTCATTGACGGCTTTTCCGACAGCCATTGGGCCAGCGATGCTGACAGCCATGATGGCACGCTGTTTTCGCTTGATCTGGACAGTCTGGCACCGCAGGCGGCAGCGCCGCACAGCCCGGCCAATGCCGCCGCGATTACAGACCATGACAGCCCGCAATTCACCGTTGCCTATATCGGTGCCTGTACAGGTGCAAAGCTGGATGATTTGCGCGCCGCCGCCGGCATGCTGAAAGGCCGGACGGTTGCCAGCGGCACCCGTTTGCTGGTGGCACCGGCATCACGCGCCGACCAGGCACAGGCCGCCGATGAAGGCGTGATGGCGATTCTGGAATCGGCCGGTGCCACCATTCTGGCGACCNCCTGCGGCATGTGTGCCGGCTATGGGCCAAATCGTCTGGCAGCTGATGATGTGTGTATTTCGTCAACAGCGCGCAATTTCCGCGGCCGGATGGGCGCCCCGGGATCACGCGTCTGGCTGGCCTCGCCGGCCAGCGTCGCCGCGGCGGCAGTCACCGGCAGNCTGACCGATCCGCGCGAGATGGCCCCGCATGAAAGCCCGCGCAACACCATAGGGGGCGCGTCATGAAGATATCGGGTCGCGCCTGGATTCTGGGAGACGGGATCGACACGGATGTGCTGGCCCCCGGGGCCTATATGAGTGCCAGCCTCGACATTCTGTCCAGCCANTGCCTTGCCGCTNTGCGCCCGGACTTTGCANGNGCTGTACGTNCCGGTGATGTCATCCTTGCCGGCAGCAGCTTTGGTGTCGGATCGTCCCGCGAGCAGGCGGCCGAGGCGTTGAAGCATCTTGGTATTCGGGCCGTCATTGCCCGGTCCCTTGGCGGTATTTTCCAGCGCAATGCGCTNAATCTTGGCCTGCCCGCCATCGCCTGCNACACGCTGCANACCGACGGCATCTCCGAATTCACCCTTGCACAGATCGATNTTGCTGCCGGCAGGCTGGATGTCGGCGGGCGGCAATTTGCCACCGAGGCCCTGCCCGATTTCCTGCTGTCGATGATTGCCGATGGTGGCATGCTGGCGCATCTGTCGAGACAGCAGGCAGATATCGCCACTGGCCCGGGGAACAGAATGACGGGAGAGACATCATGAGCTGGCTTGCGGACCGCCTTGCCAATCGCGAGATGCCACCGATACTGGCCCCCGGGGTGTTTGACGGGCTGTCCGCGCGAATGGCCAGCATGGCAGGTGCAGAAGCGCTTTATCTGTCCGGCGCCTCGCTTGCCTACACGCGTTTCGGCAGCCCTGACATCGGACTTGTGTCCATGTCGGAACTTGTCGACACCGTGGCCGCCATCACCGAACGCACCACCACGCCGNTGATCGTTGATGCCGACACCGGATTTGGCAATGCGCTGAATGTACAGCGCACCTGCCGCCGGCTGGCCCAGGCGGGTGCTGCCGCCATCCAGCTTGAGGATCAGACGCTGCCCAAACGGTGCGGGCATCTGTCTGGCAAGACGCTGGTTTCATCAGGCGAGATGGCCGGCAAGATCAGCGCGGCAAAGGATGCGCTGGCGGGAACAGATTGTCTGGTCATCGGTCGCACCGACGCCATTGCCGTTGAAGGGCTGGCACCAGCACTTGNGCGCGCCGAAGCCATGCTGGCGGCAGGCGCGGATATTTTGTTTGTCGAGGCACCGCCTGACCTGACGGCCATGCAACAGCTGACAGGCCAGTTTGCNACGCGGGTGCCCCTTTTGGCCAACATGGTNGAGGGCGGGCGCACACCGATGCTGCCACTTGCCGAACTTGGCACGCTCGGCTATCGGCTGGTGATCTATCCGGGGGCTTTTGTGCGTGCCCTGACCCGGCTTGGCACCAGCTTTTACAGCGATCTTCTGGAAGACGGGTCAAGCGCCGCATGGCAGGACCGGATGCTAGACCTTGGCGGCCTGAACAGGTTGCTGGGAACCGACGAGATACTGCAGGCCGGCACCCATTATGACGAGGATAAATTCAGCAAATGAGCCGAACCAAACGCCCTCAAGGCACCTCTGCAATCAATCCGGTGCAGCTTGCCGTGCTGCGNGGCAGGCTGGAACAGATTGCGGATGAAATGGATGCAACGCTGTTCCGCAGCGCCTTCAACCCGATTATTGCCGAAGCACATGATGCCTCGCACGGGCTGTATGATGCCGAGACCGGTGAAACCCTTGTGCAAGGCAAGGAAGGCCTGCCGGTCTTTGTCGGGGTCATGGCCTTTGCCGTGCGCCATGTCATCGAACTGACCCGCGACAACCCGCCCGTGGATGGCGATGTCTATATTTTCAATGATCCCTATGAGGGCGGCACACACCTGTCTGANTTCAAGCTTGTCCGCCCGGTGTTCCGCAACGGAAAGATATTCTGTTACCTCGCATCCGTTGGCCACTGGCATGATGTTGGCGGCAATGTGCCCGGAAATTACAACCCGGCAGCCACCGAGAGTTTTCAGGAAGGGGTGCATATCCCGCCGGTCAAGCTGTTCCGTGCCGGTGTGCGGCAGGATGATATCCTGGCGATCCTGCGCACCAATTCCCGTCTGCCGCTATCTGTCTATGGTGATCTGAACGCGCAGGTGAGTGCGCTGGATCTGGGCCATGGCAGGCTGACCGCGCTGCTGGATGAATATGGTGATGACACCATCGCCGCTGTGTTTGCCGAATTGCGGGCCCGTGCGCATCTGCAGATGCAAACCCATATCAGCGCCCTTCCCGATGGCGCAGTGGCGGCGACCGACTATCTGGACAATGACGGCATTAACGATGTGGCCTTGGCCATTGCCGTTGATGTGCGGGTAGCGGGTGACCGCATGGTTCTGGATTTTTCACGGTCGGCGGATCAATGTGCCGGCCCGGTGAATATCTCCCGGTCAACGGCCATTGCCGCCTGCTATGTGGCATTGAAACACCTGTTCCCCGATGTGCCAGCCAATGCCGGTGTTCTGGATCCGGTTGATATCATCATCCCTGATGAGTCACTGCTGTCGGCATCTGCCCCGAAACCGGTTGGCGGATATACCGAAACGATCCTGCGGATCATTGATGTTGTCTTTACCGCCATTGGCAAGCTGGACCCGTCGCGCGCGCTGGCAAACGCCTATGGCACAATCAACGCCCTGTCCCTTGCCGGGCATCGCGATGATGGCAGCCGCTGGGTCATGTTTTCCTTTTTTGGNGGCGGACATGGTGGCCATGCGGATGGCGACGGGTTGAGCCATGGNAACGCNCCCATTTCAATGGCAACCATCCCGCCGCTTGAAATTCTGGAAGCCGCCTATCCGGTGGCCTTCCGTCGCTGGGGACTGCGTCCCGATTCCGGCGGGGCCGGACAGCATCGCGGCGGACTGGGCGCGGTGTATGAGATCGAGGTACTGGCAAACGGGGCGGACGGCTTTTTCTTTGGCGAACGCGGCCGCCACGCACCGCAACCTGTTGGTGACGGCAAACCGGCGGCGATGAACCGCTTTTCATATCGCGCTGACAGGGCCGCTGACACACCCGAACAGACACCCCCCATGACATCAAAACATGTTGGCATCAAACTGCAGCGCGGCGGGTCCGTGCGGCTGGAAACGCCGGGCGGCGGGGGCTATGGCGACCCCCTGCAGCGTGACATGGAGGCCGTCGTCAGCGACGTCCGACTGGGCTACATCAGCGAAACGGCCGCACGTGACCATTATGGTGTTGCCATTGCATCCGACGGCAGCGCGGATGTCGATGCCACCACCGCCCTGCGCGCGGATATGCGCACAGCCAGCGGCGACGCCTGATGCGGCGTGATTTTTTTGCGAAAGAACGGACCTGAAATTAGATGAGCAGCAGAACCGCACCTTTTGTGATTGGCATTGATGTTGGCGGCACCTTTACCGACCTGTTCTTCCTTGACCGATCAACCGGCACCGTAACCACCGGCAAGGTGCCAAGCACCGTTGCCGACCAGTCTATCGGGCTGGTGGACGGGATCAGCAGGGAACTGACGGATTTTGGTGATATTGCCACCATTGTGCATGGCACCACGGTTGGTACCAACGCGCTTCTGGAACGCAAGGGAACACGCACCGGACTGATCACCACCGCCGGGTTCGAGGATGTGCTGGAAATGCGCCGGCGCGACAGGCCCCATACCTGGGGTCTTCGGGGCGGGTACGCGCCGGTGATCTCGCGCGAGTTGCGTATCGGCGTTGGCGGGCGTGTCCTTGCAGATGGAACGATTGAAACGCCGCTGGATGAAGATGCCGTCATCGCCGCAGCGGAACAGCTTCTTGCGGCCGGCTGCGAGGGGCTGTGTATCAGCTTTATCAACAGCTATGCCAATCCGCAGCTGGAACATCGCGCCGCCGCGCTGGTCCGTGCGATCTGGCCAAACGACCATGTAACCGTTGCAGCCGATATTCTGCCCGAAATCCGTGAATTCGAACGTCTGTCAACGGCAACACTGAATGCCTATCTGCAACCGCGAATGGCGCTTTATCTGAACCAGTTGAAAACGCGCACGGCCGAACGCGGCGGCGACAGTGATATTCTGATCGTCCAGTCAAATGGTGGGGTGATGAGCCTTGATGCCGCCGCCTCGCAGCCGGTGCGCACCGCGCTGTCCGGTCCGGCAGCCGGCGTCATCGCGGCACGCCATATTGGCCAGTCGGCCGGATTTGACAATGTGATCACCTGCGACATGGGCGGCACATCCTTTGATGTATCCGTCATTGCCGATGGCAAGACAGCGCTGGCGGCACAGACATCGATTGATTTCGGCATGGTCGTGCGCACCCCGATGATTGAGATCACCACCATCGGCGCCGGCGGCGGGTCAATCGCCTGGATCGACGGTGCCGGTCTGCTGCAGATCGGCCCGCAAAGTGCCGGATCGGATCCCGGACCGGTCTGTTACGGGCTGGGCAATGACCAGCCGACCGTGACCGATGCCAATCTGTTGCTGGGGCGGATCAATGCCGACCGGCCTATTGGCGGCAAGCTGGACCGGCTGGATGTCGAGGCGGCCCGGGCAGCCATTCAGCGGGTGATTGCAGAACCGCTTGGCATCGATGTGATGGATGCTGCAGAGGCGATCATCCAGGTGGCCAATGCCCGCATGGCCGGTGCCATTCGCATTGTTTCAATTGAACGCGGCCACGATCCGGCAAAATTTGCGGCGATGCCCTTTGGCGGCGGCGGCGCGCTGCATATCGGTGCCTTGATCCGCGAGGTGGGGCTGAATACCGGTCTGGTGCCACGGTATCCCGGTGTGACCAGCGCCCTTGGTTGCGTTATCGCCGATATGCGCCATGACACGGTGCGGACCGTCAACCTGCCACTGGCGCAGCTTGACGAGGCCCAGTTGCGCGCATGGATTGACGATCTGTATGCCGCCAGCAGTGCCCGTATCGCCAGCGGCAGCGAAACATTCGACCAGCTGGAAGAGGCCATCGAGGCCGATATGCTCTATGCCGGACAAACCCATACCGTACAGGTGCAGCTGGGCGGACGCGACGCTCTGACCCGCGATGGGCTGGCAGCCGCTTTTGCCGATGCTTACCGCATGCAGATCGGCGCACCGCTGGAAGGCATTCCGGTAAGGCTGGTCAATCTGCGGCTGGCGGTGATTGCCCGGCGTGACAAGCTTGATCTNCGCGTGATGGCCCCGGTTGACGGGCTGACAGCAGAGGCAGCGCGNACCGGTACCCGCGATATTTATGCAGACGGACAATGGCAGCAGGCTGGCATCTNTGACAGGCTGGCACTTGGCNTTGGCGAGCATATTGCCGGGCCGGCGNTGCTGGAGCAGGCGGACACCACNATCTATATCGACCCNGGTCTTGTCGGCGATGTTGATGAATTCGGCAATCTGCGAATTGAACGCGCGGGTTGATCCGGCAACGACCCNTGAGAATGGCAGGAGANTAGAATGGCAGCAGCGCTAACGGAATTCACACCGGCAGATACGGCGCTNATGCTTGTCGATCTGCAGAATGACTTTATCCATCCCGACGGTGCCTATGGCCGGGCCAAAAAGACAGCACCGCTGATCAGCCCGCTNGCTGACCGGCTGGCACCGCTGGCACAGCGTATGCGCGAGGCTGGCGGCTGGGTGGTATCAACCCATTTCACCCTAGTTCCGATGAAAGGTGGCGCGCCCTATATCGCGCCGCATCTGAAGGCGTTGCGCCCGTTTCTTACAAAGGGTGACTTCGTGCCTGGCAGCTGGGGTCAGGCGCTTTTCGATACGCTGGCACCTGCGGATATCAGCGTGGAAAAGGTGGCCTATTCGGCCTTTTATATGAGCCGCCTTGAATTCGCCCTCAACCATGCGGGCATCCGGCATCTGGTCTTTGCCGGCATTGTGACAAATGGCGGTGTGGCATCGACGCTGCGTGATGCCCATGTGCGCGGCTTTGATGTTGCGGTGCTTGAGGATGGNTGCGGCGCCTTTTCTGACAAGGCGCATCATGCGGCGCTGGATGATATGGAATCGATCGCACTACGCACCGATATCGGCACCGTGATGGACTGGCTGGATCNCAGCTGAAACCCGCGGCCGCACGGTTGCGGTCGCTGACAATTTCTGGTTGGCTTGTGGCATGACGACTGCGACCGTTACCCCCGATATGGTGAGCGCTGCCGAGTGGCAGGCGCGTGTGGACCTTGCAGCCTGCTATCGGCTGATCGACCATTTCGGAATGTCCGACCTTGTTTACACCCACATCACGCTGCGCGTTCCCGATGCACCGGACCGTTTTCTGATCAATCCTTTCGGCAGTCTGTTCGGCGATGTGACGGCCTCCAGCCTTGTGACGATTGACCTTGACGGCGCAGTCATCCATCCGGAGGGCGGGCGTGTGAACCCCGCCGGTTTCATTGTCCATAGTGCCATCCATATGAAGGGTGATGACGCACATTGCGTTCTGCATACGCACAGCCGCGCCGGCATGGCGGTGGCGGCGCTGGATAGCGGACTGATGATGCTGAACCAGAAAGCCATGCAGTTCCATGCACGTGTCGGCTATCATGATTTTGAGGGGCTGGCGCTGGCCACCGAAGAGCGCGAGCGGTTATATGAGGATCTGGCAGGACACAAGGCAATGATATTGCGGCATCACGGTCTGTTGACCGTTGGCGCCGATTGCGCCGAGGCTTTTTCGCTGATGTATGCGCTGGAACTGTCCTGCCGCGTGCAGATGGACGTGCTGGCAAGTGGCCAGCCCTATCGCCTGCCGCCGGATGACCTTTGCGAACATACAGCGCAACAGCTGAACGGTTTTCCTGTTCCGCCGCGCGAACGTGAATGGCCCGGATTGCTGGCCATGCTGCAGCGCGTGAATCCGGGGTTTGACCAGTGATTGGCAAAGCTGACGGCAAAGGCGGGCTGGATGTTGGCGGCATCCGCTACATGATGATCCGGCCTGATGCGCTGATGGGGCTGTTTCACAGGCTGGGCCCGCAGGACCGCGATCTTGCCCTGCAGGCGCTGGCAGATTCGGTTTTCGAACATGGCGGCAAATCGGCGGCAAGCTATGCTGGCAGCGGCCGTGATGCCGCCCTGCAGCTGATTGCCCGTATTGAAGACACCGCTCCGCAGATTGGCTGGGGGCAATGGCAGATTACCCTGCGCGAAGACGGGCTTGACCTTGCGGTGGAAAACGCCCCCTTTGTGGCTGGCTATGGCACAGCCGATCAGCCGGTATGCGCCCCGATACGCGGCATGCTGGCGGCCATCACAAAGCAGATTTTCAACAGCGATGCGGTGGTCACCGAGCTGCGCTGCGCCGCGGTTGCAGGCAGCGGGCCCTGCCATTTTACGGCACGGCTTGGGCCGCAGTCATCTGACGGCTGACGCCTGTTCGGCTGATGTCGGGCGCGGCGATTTCGACCAGCTTTTCCGGCGCAAACATCTTGACCATGCCGATAATTTAAGCCTCAATCAAATGACGGCGGGCGGGTCGTGATGTTTCGTGGCACGCCTGCAAAACCAGAATAAATATACTAGGGAGATATATGATGAAACGTTTGGTCTCGTTGCTGGCGGCTGCCGCTGTGGGTTCAACACTCACAGTCAAGACGGCCGTTGCAGAAGAGGTGTTGACGGCGGTTCATGCCTTTCCACCTTTCCTTGTCTACACCAAGACGTTCCTTGAATATGTCGATGCCGTGAATGAGCGCGGTGCTGGCGTTGTGCAGATCAAGGTCAAGGGTGGCCCAGAAGCAATCAAGATGTTCGAGCAGCCAAAGGCCGTTCGTGACGGTGTTGTCGACATGGTGCATACGCCGGGCTCGTTCTATGGTGCCGAGGTGCCTGAGATTGACGCCATGGTTGCATCGAAGAACGATGCTGCAGCCACACGTGCCAATGGCGGCACCGCGATGATGGACGCAGCCCATCAGAAGCGTTTCAACGTGAAATATCTGGCCTGGATCGATTCCGGTGTGGGTTTCAACATCTTCACAGTTAACGAGCCGAAATTCCGCTCCAGCGATGGTGTGCTGGACCTTGGCGGCGTCAAGATCCGCGACAACCCGATCTATACTGCCTTCCTGAAGTCGCTTGAAGCGACCACATCGCCAATGCCATCGACTGAGGCCTATGGTGCACTGGAAAAAGGCGTGATCGATGCTGTTCCATGGACCAGCATTGGCATCACCGACCTGAAGTGGGACAAGTTTGTGAAATATATGGTGCAGCCATCCTTCTATTCGACGGATCTCGGCATCATCGTCAATCTTGACCGGTGGAACGCGATGAGCCCGGAAGCAAAGAAAGTGCTTCAGGATGTCGCCATCGAATGGGAAGTCAAGTCAGCTGCTGATCGCGCTGCCGACACGGCAGACTACATGAAAGCCTATGCCGATGGTGGCATGAAGTTCGTGTCGCACTCTGCCAGCGGTGAAGCCAACTATCTCGCACTTGCCTATGATTCCGTCTGGGCCCGCCTGACCGGCCGGATGGAAGAAAAGGGCAGCAGCGGTGATGTTGCCAAGCTGCGTGCGCTGTACGCACCTGACTGATTAATAGACGGCGGCCGGCCTGTACCTTTGGGTGCGGGCCGGTCTGTCCCGCCCGGATGCGGGACCAATGCGGGGGGATTCCATGACACAATTTTATCGCTGGCTTGACCGGCTGACTGATTTTCTGGCCCTGCTTGCCGGCCTTTATCTGGCCTGGATATTCCTCGCAATCATATTCCAGGTGGTGGCCCGCTCGGTCTTCATGTACGGGTCATCCCATATATTTACCTTTATTGAATATGGCCTTCTATACATCACCATGTTCGGCGCGCCCTGGCTGGTTCGTCTGAAGGGCCATGTCTATATCGAATTGCTGACAGCTGTCGTTCCGGAACATGTCCGGCCGACCTTCTCGCGCTGTGTGGTGGCGCTTGCCGTTCTGATCTGCGCGGTGGTGGCCTATTATGCCGGCGAGGTTACTGTCCGCAGCTATGTGCGTGACGAGATCGACATGCGTTCGCTGGATATGCCGCGCTGGATCCTGATGATCTCGATGCCGATCTGTTTCGGCATGATGGCGCTGCAGTTCACCCGCTACATCTTTGGCAAAGACACGCTTCACACCGGTGAAGCCGGCATGCACGAATAATACCGGACAGGGGGAGACGTCTTTCATGGAATGGTACGAAGCCACATTGTTTCTTCTTGGCGCGGTTCTGGCGCTGATGCTGATCGGGCTGCCGGTGGCCATTGCCTTTATTGGCGCAAATATACTTGGCGCTATTTATTTCATGGGTGGCTATGGCGCGCTGGAACTGCAGGCCTCGCGCGGGATCGGGCAACTGGTCAATAACGCCTTTCCGTCGCTGACCACCTTTAATCTTATCCCTGTACCGATGTTCCTGTTGATGGGGGAGTTATTCTTCTATGGCGGGCTGGCCAACCGCATGTTCGGCGCTGTCGAGGTGCTGATGGGACGGGTGCCGGGACGGTTGTCCTATGTCACCGTTGCAGGCGGTACAGCTTTCGCCACCCTGTCTGGATCATCGATGGGATCCACCGCGCTTCTGGGATCGCTGATGGTGCCGGAAATGTCACGACGCGGGTACAAGAAACACATGTCCATCGGCCCCATTCTGGGTACGGGCGGGCTTGCCATGCTGATCCCGCCATCGGCGCTGGCGGTGCTTCTCGGCACTTTGGCACAGCTGGATATCGGCAAGCTGCTGATCGGCGGCATCATGCCGGGCATCATCCTTGCCTCGATGTATGTGGCCCTGATCTGGTTCCAGTGCCGCATCGATCCCGAAGCTGCACCCGTCTATGATGTGGATCTGCCGCCACTCTCGCAGCGGCTGAAAATGTTTGCCCGCGATGTGCTGCCCATGCTCTCGGTGATCATTGGTGTGATCCTGCTCATCATGTTTGGCATTGCCACCCCATCGGAATCGGCGGCCTTTGGCTGTCTTGGTATTCTGGCCCTGTGCGCCNTCTACCGGTCACTGAATTTCAAGGTGATCGTGGATTCCACTGCTGGCGCGTTGCGTGTCACCGTGATGGCGTTCCTGATCATTTTTGGCTCGGCGACCTTCAGTGCGCTGCTTGCTTTTTCCGGCGCCAGTGCCGGTCTTCTGGAATGGGCCGTCAGCTTTGAGTTATCCCCGCTGAGCATGCTGTTCATCATGTTNGGCATANTGCTGGTGCTTGGCATGTTCATGGACCAGCTGTCGATGATGCTGCTGACNGTGCCNATTTTCTTTCCACTGGCAAGCCAGCTGGGCTTTGACCTCATCTGGTTTGGGGTGATTGTTCTGCTGGCACTGGAAATCAGCTTTACGACACCGCCCTTTGGCTTGCTGCTGTTTGTGATGAAAGGCGTCGCACCGCCCGATACAAAGATGACTGAAATCTATATGGCGGGNATTCCNTTTATCCTGTGCGCCATCGCAGTNGTCATTCTGATGGTGATTTTCCCGGATNTGGCTTTGTATCTGCCCAATCTGGTCAAGTAATGCCCAATGTGGTGCCGCGGTCGGGCGGTTTTGACCTTGATGTCGATATTCTGATTATCGGCGCTGGTGCCTGCGGCCTGACAGCAGCGCTGGCCGCGCGCGAAGCAACCGGCCCTGAAGCCACGATCCTTGTACTGGAGCGGGATCTGAGTCCGTCTGGGTCGACCTCGCTGTCATCCGGGTTCATTCCGGCGGCGGGTACCGCGATGCAAAAGGCTGCCGGTGTGGCGGATTCGCCCGCATTGCTGGCGCAAGATATTCAGGCAAAAGCGCATGGGAAAGCCCATGAACCGCTGGTCCAGCGGGTGGCTGCGGAATCTGGACCGGCCATCAGCTGGCTTCACGAGGCGCACGGTCTGCCCTTCATCCTG
>NYYG01000022.1 GCA_002686685.1 SAR116 cluster bacterium
GGCACGAATGGTCTCGCCATAGCGCTCTGCACCGCGTTTCAAGAACCCGATCCCGACTGAATGGCCAAGTTCGGGCGACCAGGCGACCGACGTCATCCATCCCTGGTCATGCGCCATGTCAGCGACGGCCCCCTTTTCCAGGAAATGCGCACCGGCGGTCAGACTCTGGGTACGATCTACCGGCCTGAAGCCAACCAGCCGCAGATCATCCTCGCGGATCATTTCAGGGCGCGCTGACAATTTTGTGCCGATGGAATCCTTGGTTCGGGCAACCATGCCGCCAAGGCCCAACATATGGGCTGTTGTCTGGCCATTCAGCTCGTTGCCAGCCGCATGGCCCTTTTCGATCCGCATCACGCCAAGCGCCTCGGTACCATAGGGAACGGCATCGAATGCTGCGCCAACAGTCATAAGCGCGTCCATCATGGACGGGCCATAGCGCGCCGGCACGGCGATCTCGTAGGCAAGTTCGCCAGAGAATGAAATGCGGAACAGGCGCGCCGGCGTGCCGCCAAACACGGTACATTCAGCACAGGCCATGAACGGAAAGCCATCANTCGACAGGTCCATGCCATCCACNACCTGTGANAGCAGGGCCCGGCTGTTTGGTCCAGCGACAGAGAATTGTGCCCATCCGTCNGTGGTCGANATCAGATGCACATCAAGATCAGGCCACAGGCACTGGCGNGCGAANTCCAGATTGCGGAAAACGNTACCNGCATTGGCTGTCGTGGTCGTCATGACATAATGTGTCTCGGACAGGCGCGCGCAGGTNCCNTCATCATAGGCGGTGCCGTCCTCGCGCAGCATCAGCCCATAGCGCACCTTGCCAACCGGCAGCTTCAGAAACGGGTTGGCATAGACCCGGTTCAGAAATGTAGCAGCATCCCGCCCCTGGATATCAATCTTGCCAAGGGTGGTGACATCGCAGATTCCGACAGATGCCCGCGTCATCCGAACCTCGCGGTCAACGCTGTCCCGCCAGCCTTTCTCGCCCGGCTGTTTGAACCACTGCGCACGCAGCCACATACCGGTTTCGACAAAATCGGCGCCGTGCGCCCTGGCCCATTCATGGCTTGGCGTCAGACGGAACGGACGGAATTCCTTCCCGCGCGCACGACCCGCAAAAGCACCGATAGCCACGGGTGTATAGGGCGGGCGATAGATAGTGGTACCCGTGTCGGGAATGGCATTGCCGCTGGCAGCTGCCATGATGGCGATGCCCAGCGTATTGGATGTTTTCCCCTGATCGGTGGCCATACCAAGGGTGGTATAGCGCTTGACATGCTCGACAGCGCTGAACCCTTCTGACAGGGACTGTTCAATATCCTTGGCGGTGACATCATTCTGCAGATCCACCCACGCGCGGCTCTTCGATCCGGTGATGTACCAATGCGCGCTGGTATCAAAAGTCTCGTCACTGGCTTTGGGCGCGTTGCCAGCCCCACGACCAAAGCCGAGATCACGCGCCATGGCCTTTGCCGCATCATGTCCGCTGATGAGCGCAGCTGCCAGCGTCATCTGGCCATTTGCGGCACCGGCAACCTGCATCCCCGCCGGCAAGTCATTGCCCGGCACAAACCCCATGACTGTGTCATTCCAGACCGGCCGGCCACGATGATGGCAGGTCAGATTGACATTGGGCGACCAGCCACCTGATACGGCAAGGCAATCGGCCTCAATCCTGCGCCCGTCATTCAGGGTGATTGACCGCAACCCCTTGCGCCCCGATGTGTCGACCACAAATTCACCTTTGCGGGCATCAATAACGGCGCTGACATGGACGCCTTTTGCGGCAAGATCGCTTGCCGTGCGCAACCCGTCCTCATTGTTGGTGAAGACGGCAACCTGCCGCCCCGGGGTAACGCCAAAGCGGTTTACATAGCTGCGCACCGCGCCGGCAAGCATCACCCCTGGCCGGTCATTATGTCCAAAGGCGATGCTGCGCTCGGTTGATCCGGCGCAAAGCAGTGTGCGTTTCGCCATGATCCGCCACAGGACCTGCCGCGGTTTGCCGCCAGATGTTGCAAGATGGTCAGTGCGGCGTTCCAGCCCGCCATAAATACCATGGTCAAAGGCGCCATAGATTGTCGTTCGCGTCATCAGCCGCAGATTTGGCATGCTGCCCAGTTCCGCCAGGGCGGCGGAGGCCCAGTCTGCACCGGCGACATCATCCACAATATAGGTCTCGGCATTCAGCCGTCCCCCCATGCGGAAATCCTCATCCGCCAGAATGACCCGGCAGCCGGCGCGCGCGGCAGCGCGTGCGGCGGCGATTCCAGCGGGTCCGGCACCAATCACCAGCATATCGCAATGCAAAAAGCCATGATCATAGATATCGGGATCAGGCGCGCCGGAGAGGCTGCCCAGACCGGCTGCGGCACGGATCAATGGTTCATAGAGCTTTTCCCAGAAAGCCTTTGGCCACATGAATGTCTTGTAATAAAAACCGGCGCTCAACAAAGGTGCAGCCAGATCATTAATGGCCATCAGGTCCCATTCCAGCGGGCCGCGATGATTCTGGCTGCGCGCGACCAACCCGTCAAAAAGTTCGGTCACCGTGGCGCGTGTATTGGGTTCCCGGGCCGCACCTTCGCGCAGTGCAACAAGCGCATTCGGCTCTTCCGGCCCGGCTGAAAAGATGCCGCGCGGTCGATGATATTTGAAAGAGCGGCCGACAAGCTGCACCCCGTTTGCCAGCAGTGCCGACGCCAGCGTATCGCCGGCATAGCCGGTCAGGTTGCGATTGTTCCAGCGAAAGGACAGCGGGGTGGTGCGGTCGGGTTGCCCCCCGTCAATGCGATGTGACTGGCTCATCGTGACCGCCCCGCCGTGCGGGCCACATCGCGTGCCAGTTCGACATGGGTAATTTCGTGGGTGACGGTGTTGCGCGTTACGACAAGCCAGGACCGGTCACCCTGCTCGTGATACCATAATTCGCGAATATTTCCGGCCGGGTTGTCGCGCAGGAACATATAATCATGCATGTCCCTGTCGCTGGCTGTCATGCCGTCTGGCCGGTTGATCATCGCGGCATCGCCAAGATAGACAAATTCGGCGGCATCGCGCGGTCCAAGAAGCGGATGGTCAATGATCATCTGGCAGCCCTCTCCTAATGCAGATTCGGCTGTGCACCGGATCCCTTTTCATCGATTGCTGCCCCGCGCATAAACCGGTCAAGCCGGTAATGGCGTGCGACGGGGTGCGGCGCGCCGGTGGCCAAGAGATGCGCATAGCAGAAACCCGATGCCGGTGTGGCCTTGAANCCGCCATAGCACCAGCCGCCATTGAAATAGAGACCGTCAATGCCGGTGCGGTCGATAAAGGGCGATCCGTCCATCGACATATCCATAATGCCACCCCACATCCGCAGCATCCGGGCGCGGCCAATCATCGGCATGATGGCCATACCACCCTCGCAGACATCCTCGACGACAGGCAGGTTGCCGCGCTGCGCATAGCTGTTATAGCCATCGATGTCGCCACCAAAGACAAGCCCGCCCTTGTTTGACTGGCTGACATAGAAATGCCCGGCGCCAAAGGTAATGACCCCGGGAATGACAGGTTTCAGCCCTTCCGAAACAAAGGCCTGCAGCACATGGCTCTCGATTGGCAGGCGCAGACCGGCCTGCTGCATCACGCGTGATGATGATCCGGCAACGCAGACAGCAATCTTGTTTGCNTTGATTGGGCCGCGCGATGTTTCGACGCCGCGGCAGACACCGTTCTCGATCCGGAACCCGGTGACCTCACAATTCTGTATGATGTCGACACCGCGGGAATCAGCGCCGCGGGCATAGCCCCAGGCCACCGCATCATGGCGCACCGTACCGCCGCGTGGCTGCCAGATCGCCCCCTGAATTGGAAAGCGGGCATTATCAAAATCCAGAAAGGGACATTTCTCGCGAATGCCATCCCGATCAAGGATTACCGCATCTGCTCCTGAAAGGCGCATTGCATTGCCGCGACGCACATAGGCATCGCGTTGTGCATCACTATGGATCANATTCAGGATGCCGCGTTGGCTGACCATGGCGTTATAGTTGAAATCCTGCTCAAGCCCTTCCCACAGCTTGAGCGACAATTCATAGAAGGGCTGGTTGCCNTCCAACAGGTAATTGGACCGGATGATGGTGGTATTGCGCCCAATATTCCCCGACCCCAGCCATCCCTTTTCAACTACGGCGACGTTGGTCAGGCCAAAGCGTTTTGCAAGATAATAGGCGGTCGCCAACCCGTGTCCGCCGCCACCGACAATAACGATGTCATATTCGGGCTTTGGTTCCGGCATGCGCCAGACAGGTTTCCAGCCCTTATTGCCGGTCAAAGCCTCTTTCAGGATTTTAACAGCGGAATAACGCATCATCGTGCCGGTCTGTTGAAATATCTGTCAGATTATTCAGTATCGGAACCTGCTCGATATGTAATAAAAAGACATCATTATGCCAGAAAAAGACAAAATGGGGTCTATGCCGTCACCCTTCCGTGTCGGAATCCTTCCTGTCGCGGGCTTCCCGCTCATGTCCTACGCCTGCACGGTGGAACCATTGCGCGCGGCCAATCTTCTCTCGCAACGCACGCTCTATGACATTGTCCATTTCGGGCAGGCGGTCCAGACGCCAAGCTCTGGCGCCGCAACCGTGGAGCGCGTCCTTGCCACAGGCGCGCATGCCGAACTGGACCTGCTGCTCGTCGTGGCGGGTGGCGATCCGTTCAGTTTTGATGATACGGCAGTATTTTCATGGCTCAGCCGCATGGCGCGGGCCGGGGTACAGATCGGGGGCGTATCAGGCGGACCGGTGTTGCTGGTCAAAGCCGGGTTGATGGCAGACCGGCGGATGACGGTACATTGGGAACATGTGCCGCTGCTGACCGAGCATTTTCAGGACATCATCATTGAACGGCGGCTCTTTGTGATCGACCGCGACCGGGTGACCTGTGGTGGCGGCACAGCACCGCTGGATCTCATGCATGCGCTGATCAGCAGTCATCATGGCGGCGCATTTGCCCGCCTTGTCAGTGACTGGTTCCTGCATACAGATATTCGTTCGGAAACGGCGCCGCAGCGCGGCAGCGTCTCGGAACGCGTGGGTGTACATTCGCCGCGGGTACATGAGGCCGTCCTGTTGATGGAAAACCATATTGCCGATCCGCTCAGCCTGACGCAGGTGGCCTATGTTGCCGGTGTGACGCCGCGTCATTTGAACCGGTTATTCACAGATATGCTTGGTGTGCCGGCGATGACCTATTATCGCGGCTTGCGTCTGGCGGTTGGCCGCCGTTTGCTGCATAACGCATCAATGAATGTTGGCGAGATTGCCGAGGCCACCGGCTTTGCGAATGCCGGACATTTTTCCAATGCCTATAAGGCGGCATTCGGTATCAGGCCACAGACCGATCGGCGCCAAAGTCCCTGAAACCACTTCCCCTGCCATGAGGGATGCTGTTTCTGCAAATTCCCCGGGTGCAGCAGCATGATTTCCGGCACCTGCATTCCTTCAAAATAACTTCTGAATTCTGTATCAAAATCGTTTGATTTCTGAGCATGACTGTGTGTGTAGTACCACGATCAAAACAAGCGTGGCAGTTACGCTCAAAGACCGATTGCAGGACCGACATGGCTTTTCCAGAACATGCAGATTACATCATCATTGGCGCAGGGATCCACGGGATATCAACCGCCTGGAAGCTTGCCGAGCGCCTGTCCGAACGCGGGGAGCCGGTTGAGGGCCGCATCGTGATTCTGGAGAAGAGCGGGATCGCCTCCGGCGCCTCGGGTATTGCCTGCGGTGTTGTCCGCAACAATTATTTCCAGCCGGCGATGCGGCGCCTTATGGCGCATTCGGTCGATGTATGGGACAGCGACCCGGAGGGTCTGTCCTACCATCCTGTCGGCTATATGCAGATTTCAAGCGATTCAATGCGTGACGATGTCGGCTCGATCTACGCGCAACAGCAGGATATCGGATATGACAGCGTTTTCATTGAGGGTGCGAATGCCTGTACATCCTATATGCGCGGCATTTTCGGTGACTGGCAGGCGCAGAACATCACCAGTGTTTTGCATGAAAAACGCGGCGGTTTCTCCAACCAGACAAAGACCATGTATGCACTGGCCGACAAGATCGAAAAGCTTGGCGTGCGTATTCTGACGGGCGTTGAGGTCAAGGGCTTCAATGCGATGAACGGGTCTGATGCCATCACCTCGGTTGAAACCGACAAGGGCAGTATTTCCTGTGAGCGTGTGATCATTGGATGCGGCCCTTGGGCACGCGATTTCTGGGATATGCTGGGCCTGCCAAAGCAGATCACCGTCAAGGGATCTGATGGCGCTGTTCATGATGATGTCGATATGTGGCGTTTCTGGCAGCTGGAAGAAGGCGTTTTGCAGATGGATCCCGATACCGGTCGCGCGGATGACGGCTCGCTGCCGCCGGTGATCCATGTCGATACCGACGCTGCCCTGATGTCGACGGTGGACGGCTCAGTGATCACCGAAGAGATGTGGGGGATCTATTACAAGCCTGATTTTCATTTTGGCGGGATACAGGGGGGTGCATCGCCATATAAGGTTGATACGCCTGTGGATCAGGTGCAGATCGACCCTTATGGCCCCTCCTCGCCCGAATTCGTCGCGTCGCCGGAATTCGCACATATGTGGGTCAGTGCGCTTGCCCATTGTCAGAAGCGTTATGAAGGGATGATGCCGAAATATCATCGTGAGGCGTCAGGCGGCATCGGCTGTTTTACCCCCGACAGCTTTCCCGTGTTTGATCATTTCCGGGAGAATGTGACGATGATTGCCGATTCAAACCATGGCTGGAAGATGATTGGTGTCGGGCATCTGATTGCTGACGAGGTCCTGGGCACACAGCAGGAATTGCTGGAGCCCTTCCGGTTCTCGCGGTTTGCCGAGGGCAAGCTTCATCCGGTATCAAACAGCCCATATCCATGGAGCTGACCACGCCAGCCTGGAGCTGACTTAGCCGGCCTGTCCCGTGATTCAGAAATGTCGGATTAACCTGCCGTGGCCTTTTCAAGACTGGCTGCCAGAGCGACCGCGATCTGGTCCTGCGTTGCTGCATCAAGATAGGGGTGCATTGGCAAGGACAGCACCTGTTCGCAAAGGGCTGCGGTAACCTGCAGCCCGTCATCGCTCACCGGATAGCGGCTGTAAGGTGGTTGCCGGTGCATCGGAATGGGGTAATAGACGGCGCTTGGCACCCCATGTTCGCGCAATGTCTCCATCACCATCTCGCGGTCCGTTCCGGGACGCAGTTTGATGGTATATTGCGCCCAGCTCGATGTGGCGCCATCGGCCAGCACGGGGACGCCAACGCTGTCCGCCAGCCGTGCC
Organism: SAR116 cluster bacterium; assembly: GCA_002686685.1. Classification (GTDB taxonomy): domain Bacteria; phylum Pseudomonadota; class Alphaproteobacteria; order Puniceispirillales; family Puniceispirillaceae; genus UBA8309. Next base: position 7,358 of record NYYG01000022.1, read on the forward strand.
GCATAGCGATCGGCCACCTGTTGCCGCATCACCAGCTCTTCATCGAATATATCCAGCTTGGCATCGAGAATGACTGCCTGCATGGCGTCCAGCCGTGCGGTCATGCCAATACGTTCATATTCGTAACGCGTCTTGCCCATCCCGTGGATTCGACAGGACCGCATGATGTCGGCCTCGGTGTCATCATTTGTAAAGACGGCGCCGCCATCCCCGTAACAGCCAAGCGGCTTTGCCGGAAAAAAGCTTGTGCAGGTGATGCTTGCAAGGGTGCCGACCTTGTTGCCCTGCCAGCTGGCCCCAAAGCTCTGCGCCGCATCGTCAATCACCCACAATCCCTCGGCAGCAGCAAAGCTGTTGATGGATTCGTAATCTGCCGGCTGGCCAAACAGCCCGACGCCAATAATGCCGACAACCGTGATCCCTGCTGCCCGGGCAGCGCTCAGCGCCGCCGGCAGCCCTGCCGGGTCCAGATTGAAGCTGGTGGCATCAACCTCTGCAAAGACAGGCATGGCACCCAGCGCAGGCATCACCTCGGCACTGGCGGCAAAGGTAAAGGAGGGCACGATTACGCCCTCTCCAGGCTTCAGCCCCTTTGCCAGCAGTGCTAGCATCAGCGCATCGGTGCCGGAGGCGCAGCTGATGCAATGGCGGCTGTCCGCCGCCGCCGCCAGCCTTGTTTCGATCGCGGTGATTTCCGGCCCCATGATATACATGCCGTGATCCAGCACGCGGCTGATGCCGGCATCTATCTTGTCGCGAATCCGCGCTTGCTGCGCGCCGAGGTCGATCAGGGGAATCATGCCGTTTTTGTCTCGTCTCTTATCGTGGCAGCAAGGCCGCCCGGGGTATGTGTCTGGCCAAAGGCTGTGATGGATTCTGTCATGCGTTCAAGCACGCGCTGGACCGCAAGGCCTTCATTGATATCTGTCAGTGGTGTGTTTCCCGCCGCGCAGCAATCTACAAAATGGCTGACTTCTGCCCGCAGCGGCTCTGATTCAGCAACGGGTATAAACGCTGGCTCTGCGCGTTTGATGTCAACGCCGTCACCTGCCGGTGTCATTTCATCGCGGAACAGGGTCAGCTTTTCTGACCAGGGGCGGGTATCGTCAAATACAATTGACCCGGTGCTGCCAAATGCGGTCAGTCGATGTTCCTTGTAGGGAGATATCCAACTTGTGTTTATGGACGCGGTACGGCTTCCGGAAAAGGCAAAGCTCGCTGACACATGGTCAATGACCCCCGGCGTCACATGACTGACCCCGGCACAGCTGACGCTTTCCGGCTCTCCCCCCATCAGGGCGAGAAGAAGCGAGGTGTCATGCGGGCACAGGTCGTGGATGACGGATTCATTGCGCCGGATGCGTCCCATCGCCAGCCTGTTCGCCACAACATGGCGCANGTCACCAATGGTGCCAGCCGCAATTTCTGTCTGTAACGCNATAAAGGCCGCATGATAACGAATCAGATGCCCCACCATGACCTTGCGATCTGCCTTGCGCGCGAAATCCGCGATGCGCGTGGCTTCGGCAAGTGACATGGCAAGCGGCTTTTCCACATAGACATGGCGGCCAGCTGCCAGCGCCCGACAGGCGAGCGCTGCATGGGTGAAAGCCGGCGTGGCAATCATAACCCCNTCNAGATCATCCGTGTCTGCAATCGCGTCAATGGAGCTGACGGCCCCGCCAAATTCATCTGCAAAGGCAGCAGCCCTTTCGGGGTGCTGGTCGGCGATCTGTGCCAGCGCGCCGAGCTGGCCGAGATTTCGCGCCAGATTCCGCCCCCACATGCCACAGCCGATCAATCCTATGCGCGCCATCGCTACCTGCATTTATGAAAATATCTGGGTATATGTTCATANGCCTAGCCACTCGTCCCGTGCGGGTCAATTGTTGCATTCTGTTACATGCTGATGGCGTGCTTGCTTGACAAAACAGCGCGGTGTGACAAGTGTCAAAGCGCTGGCGGCCCGCCTGCCTGCCCGACAAAAATATTTATGCCCCGACAGATATGTTTATGCATGGGAAAGATCGTCAGAATGGATGCCTCTTCAGCTTTCAAGGATAGCCTGCCAACCACGCCNGAGANTTTAATGGCACAGCTGGNCGCGGCCGGCATTGCCTACACGCATCACAGCCATCCGCCATTGCGCACGGTCGAAGATTCAAAGGAATTTCGCGATGGCATGCCAGGCACGCATGTAAAAAANCTGTATCTGCGGGATCGCAAGAAACGCAATTTTCTGGTGATCACGCAGGAAGACCGGGCGGTTGATCTGAAAAGNCTGCAGGGGGATATTGCGGCTGACCGGCTGTCCTTTGGCAGCCCGGACCGCCTGTTTGAATTTCTGGGCGTGCGTCCGGGCGCGGTCAGCCTGTTTACNCTTGTCAATGATACCAGCCATCAGGTGCAGCTGGCACTGGACAGCAGCCTGCTGCAGGCNGNCCGCATTTATTTCCATCCGCTGGTGAATGATCTGACACTTGGCGTGNCGCCTGACGACATNCACGCCTTCCTGGCGATAACAGGTCACCAGCCAAAGATTATCACCCTTTAGCGGCCCTGACACAGCCGGCATCTTGTTTTGATGCCGGGGATGCCTAGATTCAAACCGGTAAACAGGATGCGACGCGCCCGGCTTCCGTGCGGCGATACAGGCATCCTATAATTGCAAGAGAGTGCCATGGACCAGCTGATTTCAGGCGGCGCGACCGCCCCTGTGGATGTCGATATCAATAATTTCATGACCGAGGTCATTGATGCGTCGGCAACCACCCCGACTATCGTCCAGTTCTGGGCCCCCTGGTGCGGGCCGTGCAAACAGCTGGGACCCGTTCTTGAAAAGGTCGTCGGGACCAGCAACGGCAAGGTGCGCATGGTGCGCGTCAATATTGACGAGAATAATGAAATCGCGGCGCAGATGCGGGTCCAGTCTGTACCCACGGTCTATGGCTTTGTTGACGGCAAGCCGGTAGACGGGTTCAGCGGTGCCCAGCCGGAATCCGCCGTCCGCCAATTCGTGGACAAGCTGTCGAGCATGGGGGGCGCTGGCGCTGATGTCGCCNTGGTGCTGGAAGCAGGTAATGCCGCGCTTTCAGAGGCTGACTACGGTACNGCCATGGCGCATTTCCAGCAGGCGATGGGGCTGGATCCGGCATCCGCTGCGGCCCTGGCGGGCGTTGTGCGTTGCCTGACCGGTACNGGAGACCTTGAGGGCGCCGCCGAGATTATCGGGCAGCTGAATGATGAATTCCTTGAAGATGCTGCAATGAAACAGGCCATTGGCGCACTGGAACTGGCGCAGAAAGCGGCAGGCGCGGCAGGCGAGCTTGATTCGGCACGGGCTGCGGTCGAAGCAGATGCCAATGANCTAGAGGCACGACAATCGCTGGCGATGGCCCTTTTTGCCGTTGGCGAACATGGCGAGGCGATGACACATCTTCTGGAATCGATCCGGATTGACCGCAGCTGGAATGACGAGGCCGCACGCGTGCAGCTTCTGGAGTTTTTTGCCTCGCTTGGTGCCAGCAACCCTNACGTCATCGCCAGCCGTCGCAAACTGTCTACATTACTTTTCTCGTGAACCGGTTTTCCACAGATACACAGGATTTTATGATGAGCGCAAAAATGGACGACAGCGTCGATCTGCCGACAGAGATTCCCATTTTTCCGTTGCCAAGCGCACTGCTTCTGCCTGGCGGCCAGCTGCCATTGAATATCTTTGAACCACGCTATCTGGCCATGGTGGATGATGCGCTCGGTCAGCCGGAACGNCTGATCGGGATGGTCCAGCCAATGGAAGAACAGGGCGGCCTGTTCGGGATAGGGTGCGCTGGCCGTATCAGCTATTTCCAGGAAACCGAGGATGGGCGTTATATGATCGCCCTGAATGGGGTGTGCCGTTTTCGCCTTCACGGCCATGATCTGACAGAAGGCGGGTATCGGCTCGCGCAGGTAGACTGGTCCGAATTCGCGAAAGATCTTGAGGAATCGCAGCAGGGCATTGCGGATCGCGAGCGCATGTTCACAGTCATGCGGCGGTATTTTGCGGCGCGCGGATTTGATGCTGACTGGGACCAGATAGAACGGTCAGAGGATGAGCAGATCTTGAATACGCTGGCGATGGTATGCCCGTTCGAAGTTGCCGAAAAACAGGCGCTTCTCGAGGCAGANGGAATGGCGCGGCGGGCCGATTTGCTGATCGCCATGATGGAAATGGCNCTCCACGAGGATGACGGTGGCAATGACGCGCGACACTGACAAGAACCAGCTGAAAGGTGCTGACAAGGTTATTGATCCGGCGTTGCTGGATGTTCTGGTCTGCCCGGTCACGCATGGGCCGCTGGAATATGATCGTGTGCGGAACGAATTGGTCAGCCGCCAGCTTGGCAAGGCCTTTCCGATCCGTGACGGCGTGCCTGTCATGCTGATTGAAGAGGCCCGTGAACTGGACTCCGACAGGCCTGATGGTGACCCGTCAGGCGGATCCACCGCATGATAGCGGCCGGTGGCACCGCCCCGCCCCGCGAAATCAGACTCTCGGCTGACAAAACGACGCTTCAGATCACCTTTGCGTCAGGGCAGGCGGCGCGCCTGCCAGCAGAACTGTTGCGCGTTGAATCGCCTTCGGCAGAGGTACAGGGCCATGGCGAGGGCCAGAAAACCACCCCTGCCGGCAAACGAAACATCACAATCACCGCAATCGCGCCTGTAGGAAATTATGCCGTCAGGATCACTTTTGATGATGGTCATGACACAGGCATTTACAGCTGGTCACTTCTTGAGGATTACGCCGCGCGTCAGGATCATCTGATAGCGGACTATCTCGATCGGCTGGACAGCCTCGGGCTGTCTCGGGATGCCTAGCGTCGAGGCCGCTGACGTCAGGCCGCGATGTTATTCTGGCGCGCGGCCCGGATAGCGTCCTTCCAACAAGGCAGCGCGGGTAAGCCGGCCACCTGTGGCGATATCCGAAAACATATTTTTCAGCCTTGTGCGCTCCAGCATCGCAAACCCGGCACCGGCCAACCGCCTGACCATTGTCGGGCTGCGCGCGAACAGCTGATTGATCCCGGATGTTGCCGCACTCATCAAAAACCGTTCAGCGCGACGCCCTTCCTCATACCCGTGCCAGACCGACGGATGGTCGGGGGTAAGACCCCGTGCCCGTGCCTGTGCCAGACAGTCTGCCAGAACGGCTGCGTCACCCAACGCCAGATTATAGCCTTGGCCCGCTATGGGATGCAGCGCGTGTGCCGCATCACCGGCGAGAACAACCCCTGGCGCGGCAATCCGCCGGCGCACGGACGGCCGCAATGGCCAGGCAAGGCGCTGGCCGTCAAGATGCAGATAGCCGAGAGACTGGCCAAAAGCCTCCATACAGGCAGCCTCAAACATCTGTGGCGCTGCCACCATCAGCGTTTCGGCTTCTGCTGCCGGCATTGTCCAGACAAGTGACAGCCTATGGCCAGCCATAGGCATCAGGGCAAATGGCCCCCCCGGCAGAAACCGCTGGAAAGCGGTATTCTGATGCGGGCGTTCGGCGCGCAGAATACTGACAATGGCTGTCTGGAAGTGCCGTTCTTCGCGGGCCGGCAATTCGGCCAGCCTGGCGACATGGCTGTTTGCGCCGTCACAGGCGACAACAAGACCCGCCGTGAGCCGGCTTGGATTGCCATGACCGCTATCGATTTCCATTTGCATGCTGGCACCATCGCGCGTCATGCCGGCAAGCGTGGCACCGCGCATGATTTGCAGATTGCCATGTCCGTCTGTTTTGCCTTTCGGGCCGGTCGAGGCTGATGAGGCCGGCGAGATTGTGGAGGCCAGTGCCGCCATCAGCGCTGCCTGCAGATCTGCATTGCGGACCACATAGGCCAGCGGGTCTTCTGATGCCTGCCAGCTAAGGTCACTGTCAGGCCGCCTGCGTGCGGCAAGGCCGGTCAGCGGCGCGCCTTCGGCAACTGCAATCCGCATGATCGGTGTGGCGGCATCTGGCAGATGGTCGCTGATGCCAAGTGTGTCCAGCATCCGCATCCCCGCTGCATGGATGGTTGTGGTTCGGTCATCGGCCATGCCGTGATCGCCTGCTGACCTGTCGAGAAGACAGATTGATACGCCGGTGACAGATAGCGCGCGCGCCATCATCAGCCCGGTCAATCCGCCACCAATGATTGCAACATCTGTATTCACAGCCGCGCCCCGTTAAAATGCGTTGTCACGATATGCTGTGACAGCGGCAGCAGATTACCACCATCAAAGCGATAGGCATGGCATCCGGCTGCTTTGCCGGCAGCCACATCACTGTCGCGGTCACCCACCATCACCGAGGCGGCCAGATCAATCTGCCAGCGTTCTGCAAGCGCCAGTATCATGCCGGGTGCCGGCTTGCGCCAGCTGCAGGGCGTGCGCAGCGCAGGATCATGTGCATCTGGGTGGTGGGGACAGAAGGCAAAATCGGTGATCATCCCGCCGGCAGCAATGGCTTCTGCGGCCAGCCGGTCATGGAAATGCTGCATGTCGTCCCGGCTGTACAACCCTTTGCCGATCCCGCCCTGATTGGTCACGACAAATACGGGCAGGCCAAGCTTGTGAAACAGCGCCAGCGATGCGGCTGCTCCGTCGATCAGCGCAAAATCGGAAAGCCGCCAGGTATAGCCCTTTGCATCGACCGTCAGCGTATTGTCCCGATCCATAAAAATGGCAGGCCGCAGGCCGGTCGTATCTGCGTTTGTCATGGCTTGGCGTCTCCGTGCCACTGATCTGTTGCCCGATCAAGATGTAGGCATATCCCCGCAGCAAGTCCATGCGAAATGCGGTCACAGCCTTTCTTGCAGCAGGGCGCACACACAGCATTTTGCGGCGCGGCAATTGCCAGATTCCCGGCGATGGGTTACGACAGACCGGCAGGCCGGTGACCCCTGTGTCGCACTGCCATGCAAAGATGTGCCGACCCTGAAACGGGCCATTTGTTGATCGGGCTAACATGCGATGAAACTCAATCCGGAATATGCGCTTTTTGACGGCAATATGTTTGTGCAGATGCGCAGCCTGCTGGCCGATATCGATCTTCCGTTAGGGACCGATATGCTGGACATGTCGATTGGTGAGCCACAGATTGCTGGTGGCGACCTGCTGACCGGCAGCATCATCAGCCATAATGATGCTTGGCAATATTATCCGAAAGCGGCTGGCCATCCGGTCTTTACGGCGGCCATTGACCGGTATATCGCACGGCGCTGGCCATCGGCTGCCGGGCTGGTCGATCTGGACCGGCAGATGTTGCCAGTGCCTGGCACGCGTGAGCCATTGGGGCTGATGGGCGGCCTCGTGCGTGGCACCAAACAGGATGCCGTGGCATTGGTTACCAACCCCTATTACCACGCGTGGCGTGCCGGCGCGCTGGCATCGGGTGCCGCCATATATTATCTGAACGCCACTGCCGGGAATGGCTTTGTGCCGGATCTGGCGTCGATCCCGTCCGCAACGCTTGACCGTGTGGTGATCGCCTATCTCTGCAGCCCGACCAACCCGCAGGGCGAGGTCATGTCACTGGCGCAGATCAAATCTGCAATCACATTGGCACGGCAGCACGAATTCCTGCTGGTGATGGATGAATGTTACAGCGATATCTGGCGGGGCGCGGCGCCCGCCGGCGCGCTTGAGGCGGCGGCGCAGCTGCATGAAGAGGCTGGCACACCGGATCTTGACCCGTTACGCAACATGATTGTGCTGAACTCGCTGTCCAAACGGTCGAGTGCAGCCGGGCTGCGTGCCGGATTTATCGTTGGTGATGCGGCAGTGATCAGCCTCTATGCAAAGCTCGTGGCCAATTCCGGATCGCTGGTGCCGACACCTTTGTTGTTTGCCGCGGCAGATCTGTATGATGATGATGATCACGTTGCCGCAATTCGGGCGCATTATGACCATAGCTTTCTACTCGCCGAACAGTATCTGGGCGTAACCGCACCACAGGGCGGGTTCTTTTTGTGGCTTGCAGTTGGCGATGACAGGGACTTTGTAAGGCGGTTGATGCAGGAACAGGCGGTGCGCGCAATGCCGGGACGGTTTATGGCCGAAACAGTTGACGGACAGAACCCTGGTGAAGGGTATGTAAGGCTGGCGCTGGTGCATGACCACGCCCGCACCGAGGCAAGCCTGAAACGTGTGGCGCAACTTCGCGGCGTCATGCAAGACGGCGGATCTTAATACAGGCAATCATGGTCGATCCTGAACAGACAAAATCCCTGCTGTCTCCCGCGTTGCGCACCTTTGTGCAGCGGCGCATTCTTGAGGTGGCTGGCCTGTTGGTCATGATTGCCGGTATTGCACTGACCCTCATGTTTTTCTCGCCGGGACGGTTTGACCCCTCGCCCAGCGCCTATTCCGCCGGACCGGTACAGAACTGGTTTGGGCCCGTCGGGGCTGCCGTCACCGGCAGCTTGCGGACGGCGGTTGGCACCGCCAGCCTTTTCATTACTCTTCTGCCGGTGTTGTGGGGATACCGCATGCTGCGCAAGCATGATATGTCGCAACGGCTGGCAAGATTGTTTCTTGCACCCGTTGCAGTGCTGTGTCTGGCCACCGGGATCGAGGCGCTTGGTATTACCGCCGGGTTTAATCTTGGCGGGGCGGCAGGCGTTGTCATGGCCGGGCTGGCATTGAAATATCTGCCGCAGCCGGCCCCGTTTCTTGGCATGTCCATGCCCCATTATTTCGGCGCGGGAATCACCCTTGTGGGGATCGCCCTTTGGGCCTGGTGCGCCGCGGTATCGCGCCGCCAGATGCATCTCCTGACGGCCCCGGTGCGCGGTTTGCTGGCGCTTTTGCGCCGTCGCCGTACCGCTACCGCCAGCACGGATGCCGAGGATGATTCAACAGAACTGACCTTGACCGAAACAACACCGCCACCGCCGACAGCCGAACCGGCACCCAAAAAGCCGCGCCGCAAGACATCCAAAAAGCGGCAGGAGCCCTCGCTTCTTGGAAAGGATGATCGCGCTGCCGGCAAAGCCCCGTCCGGGGCGGGTCAGGGCCGGCTTGACTTTGGCGGGGATAGTGAATTCAGCCTGCCGCCGGCAAAGCTGTTGACGGCGCCGAAAAAGGCAGCGTCGGGCCCGTCGCGTCAGGCGCTTGATGTCACCGCGGCAGAGCTGGAAAACGTACTGAATGACTTCAGCGTCAAGGGGGCGATCACACAGTCACGATATGGGCCGGTCGTGACCCGATATGATCTTGAGCCGGCCCCGGGCACCCGTTCACAGCGGGTGATTTCGCTGGCGGATGATATTGCCCGGTCCATGAGTGCGGTCTCGGTGCGTGTCGCCGGTGTGCCGGGGCAGAATGTGATCGGCATCGAATTGCCGAATGCTGATCGCCAGATTGTTGCACTGCGCGAGATTCTGGATGACCCCGCCTGGCAGGCAAATGACAGTGATCTTCCCATGGCGCTTGGCAAGGATATCGCTGGCGCGCCGATTGTTGTTGATCTGGCGCGGATGCCGCATTTGCTGGTGGCTGGTACCACCGGCTCCGGCAAATCGGTGGGCATTAATGCGATGATTTTGTCGCTGCTCTACCGCCATACGCCAGAGAGTTGCCGGATGATCATGATTGATCCAAAAATGCTGGAACTTTCGGTCTATGACGGCATACCGCATCTTCTCAGCCCGGTGGTGACAGAGCCGTCAAAGGCGGTGACGGCACTGAAATGGGCAGTGCGTGAGATGGAAACCCGCTATCGCAATATGGCCAAGCTCGGAGTGCGCAATATTGCCGGCTATAACGCCCGCCTTGCTACCGCCCGAAAGGATGGTGAGGTGCTGACCCGCCGTGTGCAGACCGGATTTGATGCAGAAACGGGCCGTCCTGTTCATGAAGAGGAAATCCTCGATCTGACCCCTTTGCCNTTCATTGTGGTGGTCATTGACGAGGTTGCCGACCTGATGCTTGTTGCCGGTAAAGAGATTGAAGCTGCCGTGCAGCGCCTGGCGCAGATGGCGCGGGCAGCCGGCATCCATGTGATCATGGCAACACAGCGCCCGTCGGTTGATGTCATTACAGGCACCATCAAGGCCAATTTCCCGACACGTATCAGCTTTCAGGTGACATCCAGAATCGATAGCCGGACCATCCTTGGCGAACAGGGTGCGGAACAGCTGCTGGGGCGTGGCGACATGCTGTTCATGGAAGGCGGTGGCCGCGTGATGCGTGTCCATGGCCCGTTCGTTGCCGATAACGAGGTCGAGGCAGTCGCCAATTACCTGCGCAAGCAGGGCGCGCCTGAATATGATGAAAAGGTGGTCAGCGAGGATGAGGGCGATCTGCCATCCGGCACCGGCGACCTTCTTGATACGGGCAGTGGCAACAGCCTCTATGACCAGGCGGTCCAGCTGGTGGTCCGCGAACAGAAGGCATCGACGAGTTTTGTCCAGCGGCATCTGAAAATAGGGTATAATCGGGCNGCGACCATCATCGAGGAGATGGAACGCAATGGCGTGATCAGTGCGGCGAATCATGTAGGCAAGCGAGAGGTTCTGATCAGTGACGAAGGTGTTAGCTAGATGCATGCATGTCTGAAGCTGTTTTCTGTATCCAATATGCGCTTGTCTGCGCTTGTCTGCATGACGGTAATGGTTGTGGTTGCGGGTATGGCGGTTACGGCGCGCGCCGATGTCGTTGATGACGCCGAGTTATGGTTTAACGATATCAGCACTATGAAGGCCAATTTCATCCAGGTGGCGTCGGACGGCAGTTCCGCCAGTGGCGAAATTCATCTGCGCCGACCCTATCAGATGAAGATAATCTATGATCTCGAAGAGCCGCTGATTTTGCAGACGACGCGTATCTGGTTGCATGTTGACCGCCCCGAGGAACAGACATTGACCAGCTATCCGATCAGCGAAACCCCCTTATCGCTGTTGCTGAAAAAACAGGTACAGCTGCGCTCGAAAGATTTTTCAACACGCACCCACACTGCCAATGGTGTGATCAGCATTGTGCTGTCCAAGGAAACCGGCGAAGCGGCAGGCGAGCTGACACTGGAATTTACCGAGCAGCCATTTGAGCTGCGNAAATGGACGATCCGTGATGCGGCCGATATATCGACNACGGTGACGCTGCAGAATATGCGTTTCGGCCATAGCTATGAAAACAAGTTTTTTGCCACGCCTGACTACACCAACTGACGCCAGCAGATGCCAAACGACCAACGCATCTGAAAGCCACATGCCTACAGGACCCAGCTATGAGACTTGCAACCTGGAATATCAATTCGGTCCGGCTGCGGATCAATCTGGTGACGGATTTTCTCAAGGCTGCAGATATCGATGTGCTGTGNCTTCAGGAAACCAAGACCGAGGATATGCATTTTCCAGCTGAAGCACTTGCCGAGGCGGGCTGGCAGCACCACGCCTTTCGGGGTGAAAAAAGCTATAATGGTGTGGCCATTATCGGGCGTGAACCGCTGGCNGACATAACGCACCGCGAATGGGCCGGCCGTGCGGACTGCCGCCATATCAGCGCGACGGTTGCCGGTGGCATTACCGTGCATAATTTCTACGTGCCGGCAGGGGGCGATATTCCAGATCGCGAGGCCAACCCGAAATTTGGCCATAAGCTCGATTTTCTGGCCGAGATGACGGCCCATTTTGCTGCCAACAGGCCGCAGCGGGCGATCCTGGTGGGTGATTTGAACATTGCGCCGCTTGCCGAGGATGTGTGGTCGACAAAGCAGCTGAACAATGTGGTCAGCCACACGGCGGTCGAACGCGAGGGACTGTTGCGCCTGATAGATGAAGGCGGCTGGACGGATGCGGTGCGCGGCTATTTTGGTGATGATGAAGTACTGTATTCATGGTGGTCCTATCGGGCGCGTGACTGGGCAGCAAGCAATCGCGGCCGGCGGCTTGACCATATCTGGACCAGTCACGACCTGGCACCGCTGATCTCATCAGTGGCCATTCACAGCGATCTGCGCGGCGCTGAAAAACCGTCTGACCATGTGCCAGTGGTGATCAACCTTTAGGCGCTGCTGTCTTTTCATGGGACAGGAATTGGCGTATAGGCTGCGACATGAGCGCTTTTGCAAAGATGCATGGCCTGGGGAATGATTTTGTCATTCTTGACTGGCGCAATGATCCGGACCGTCGGGTGCCGGCGGCTGCGGCACAGCGGCTTGCCGACCGCAGGCTGGGCATTGGCTGTGACCAGATTCTGGTAATCCGCCCATCACAAGAGGCGGATATCCGGATGGATATTCTCAATCAGGACGGCTCGCTCTCTGGTGCCTGTGGCAATGGCACGCGCTGCGTTGCCGATTTGGTCATGGCCGAAACCGGCGCGGACCGGATCAGTATCGTGACCGATGGTGGTATGTTGTCAGCATGGCGTGCGGCAGATGACCAGATTTCGGTTGATATGGGTCCTGTATTTACCGGATGGCAGGATGTGCCGCTTGCCGAAAGCATGGACACGCTGCATGTGCCGCTGGGCGTTGCCGGGCTTCCCGATGCGGTTTGTCACGCGCTTGGCAACCCGCATGCGGTGGTGTTTGTCGAAGATGCCGAGGGTCTTGATCTGGCGCGTCTCGGGCCGCAGGTGGAACAGTCATCTCTCTTTCCCGATCGAGTCAATCTGTCGGTGTTGAGCCGGCGTGATGATGGCAGTTTTCGGATGCGGGTCTGGGAACGCGGCGTGGGAATAACCATGGCCTGTGGCAGTGGCGCCTGCGCCAGCGGTGTTGCTATCGCCCGGCGCGGGTTGGGGGGCGACGTCAACAAAATCGTCATGGATGGTGGCGCCGTCACCATTGCATGGCAGCGGGATAACGGGCATGTGGTGATGACCGGCCCGGTGGCCTATGTGGCCAGTGGGNATCTGTCCCCCGAGATTTCTGCGCTTCTGGAGGCTGACGATGGCTGACAGGAATGCACCAAGGGTTGAGACATTTGGTTGTCGGCTGAATATCTGGGAATCGGAAGTTGTGCGTGACCAGGCTGGTGACGCNGGCTTGAATGATGCCATCATTTTCAACACNTGTGCGGTGACCAGNGAGGCAGAACGTCAGGCACGTCAGGCCATTCGCCGGGCCCGCCGGGACAATCCGCAGGCACGGATCATTGTGACCGGATGCGCGGCCCAAATCTCACCGGACAGCTGGTCCGCTATGGATGAGGTCGATCACGTCGTCGGCAATCATGACAAGCTGTCCAAGGCGGCATGGCAGACGATCGCCGAGGGCGGCGCGGCACCTGTCATCAGCGACATCATGGCCGTCCGCGAAATGGCATCGCATATGGTGGATGGCTTTCATGCCCATACCCGCGGGTTTCTTCAGATTCAGCAGGGATGTGACCATCGCTGCACCTTTTGCATCATTCCCTATGGGCGTGGAAACAACCGGTCCGCCGGTCTGGGTCAGATCATTGATTCCGCACAGCGCCTTGTCGACAGCGGCAGTGTCGAAATTGTGCTGACCGGGGTGGATATCACCTCATGGGGGTCCGATCTTCCCGGGCGGCCGCGGCTNGGGGATCTGGTGCGGGCGCTGCTTGCACGCGTGACAGGGTTGCAACGACTGCGCCTATCCTCGGTTGATCCGGCAGAGCCTGATGCAAGGCTGATGGATGTGCTGGCTGACGACGAGCGGCTGATGCCGCATCTGCATCTGTCGGCGCAACATGGGGATGATCTTGTTCTGAAGCAGATGAAACGTCGCCATCTGGCGCGCGACGTTGTGCGGTTTTGCGACGAGGCGCGCCGGCGTCGGCCGGACATTGTTTTTGGTGCCGATATAATCGCCGGTTTTCCCACTGAAACCGAGGCGGCACATGATGCCACCTGTGCCATGATCCAGCGCGCCGGAATCACCTATCTTCATGTGTTTCCCTTTTCACCGCGTGATGGAACGCCGGCAGCCCGCATGCGGCAGCTTGATGGTGGAATTATCCGCAGGCGTGCCCAGGCATTGCGCAGTGAAGGCACGGGTCGACTGACGCGGTTTCTCGACAATGCACTGGGCAGCCAGGACCAGATGCTTGTCGAGGCAGGCAATAGCGGGCATGGGCGCAATTATGCCAAAATGCAGCTTCAGGGCGACTTCCTTGATCCTGGGGCGCTCGTGAATGTGCGGGTAAGCGGGCGCGACGGAGACACGCTGCTCGTGGAGAGGCAATAGGATGAGCTGGCTGAAAAAACTCAAATCCGGCCTTGGCAAGACCACGGCACGCGTCAGCGCCTCGCTGGGCGCAGTTCTGGGGCGCAAGGGCATTGACGCTGCCTCTGTCGAGGAGGTTGAGGATGCGTTGATCAGTGCCGACCTTGGCACTGCCGCTGCGGCCAAGCTTGCCGAGCGCATGCGAAAGCACAAATTTGACGGCGAGATCAACAGCGCGACGCTGGCTGCGGCCCTGTCGGACGGCATTGCGGAAATACTCGAGCCAGTGGCACAACCCCTGTCTATTGATCAGGCAAACCAGCCGCATGTGGTTCTGCTGGTCGGGGTGAACGGGTCCGGCAAGACAACAACTGCCGGCAAGCTGGCACAGCAATGGGTGCAGGCTGGCAAGAAGGTCAAGCTCGCCGCCGGCGACACCTTTCGTGCCGCCGCTATTGACCAGCTCAAGGTGTGGGGTGAGCGTACCGGCACCGAGGTGATGGCTGGTGCGCAGGGTGGTGATGCGGCGGCGCTGGCCTATCAGGCGCTTGAGGCGGCACGCGCAGATGGCACCGATGTTCTGATTATCGACACCGCCGGGCGGTTGCAGAACCGCAGCGAATTAATGGATGAACTGTCAAAGATTGTGCGGGTGATTCGCAAGCTGGATGACAGCGCGCCACATGACTCGGTCATTGTTCTCGATGGCACGGTCGGTCAGAACGCCCTGTCGCAGGTCAAGGCCTTTCAGGCGGTAGCGGATGTCAGCGGCCTGATCGTCACCAAGCTTGACGGCTCGGCGAAGGGCGGCGTTGTCATTGCACTTGCCGAGACATTTGGTCTGCCGGTCCATGCTGTCGGGGTAGGCGAGGGTGCGGATGACCTGCAGCCTTTTACGGCGCGCGAATTTGCCAATGCGCTTGCTGGTGTGGACGAGGGTTGATCAACCAGTCAATTTTCAGGGTATCAGGCGGCTGCTGCGACCGGTCAGCCAGTAAACGGTGTTCCCGACCCATTCATGAAGCCAGTTGCGGGTGGCGCGAATGCCGCCCGGCAATGAATAGAGGCCGGTGATGGTAGGGGTCGTTTTGTAATCTGTAGGGTAAGGGATAATGCCCTGCCACCCTGCAGCCTCAAAGGCACCGACGGCACGCGGCATATGTGCTGCCGAGGTTACCAGCACCCAGTTGCTGCCGGGTTGCGGCACCGCACGCTCAAGGCTTTGCACGGCGTTCTGGTAGGTGTTTCTGCTGACATCCTCATAGATGATATTAAGTTGGGGCACGCCGAGGCTTTCTGTCAGCTTCCTGGAGATTTCGGCCTCGTTCCAGCCAGTGGGCTGCAATTGTCCGGACCGACCGGACAGGATCAATACGACATCGGGATATTGTCTGAACAATGCCAGACCGGTGGTCAGTCGATCGGCGCCACTCGCCTGCTGTGGCTGCTGCCGCGTCGCCGATACCAGTCCCGAGCCGGTATGGCCGCCAAGAACAATGATGCCATCGATACGCTTGTCGGCAAGCTGTGGCACGGGATAACGATTCTCCAGATAGCGTAGCGGCGCTTCGGATACCGGCAGGAACCCGTACAACAGGGGCAGCATCAGCGCAGCCATCAATGCATAGCGGAACAGCCGCCGCTGTTTCAGCAGCCGCGCCAGAGCGGCGATGCAGAGCAGGATATAGGGATGGGCCAACGGCTCCAGCAGCACCGCGAGGGTTTTGGACAGGACAAAAAACATCGCCTTATTCTTGACAATTGCCGGCGAAAAGCGCAACAACCCTCTCACATCACGCCATCTTCGGCTGCCATGACCCTCACGGGTTCCATCCGTCCTTGAAGTTTTCGAGCACGGGTGACACATGCGCATGCTGTTATTCATGGTCGTGATGTGACGTGAAACACACAGACACATGCCCTTGCAAAAACGCGATGGCATCAGGACCGGGATCAGGATGTTTGACAGCCTGAAAGACAAACTCCAGGACGTATTCAGCGGACTTGGCAAACGCGGCGCGCTGCGCGAGGCGGATGTTGATGCCGCGTTGCGCGAGGTGCGTCTGGCTCTGCTTGACGCTGATGTAGCGCTTCCTGTTGTGAAGAGCTTCATGTCGCGCGTGCGCGAACAGGCCGTCGGGGTTGAGGTTCTGAAAGCGGTCCGGCCGGATCAGCAGGTCATCAAGATTGTCAATGATGTGCTGGTCGATGTGCTTGGTGGTGAAGCGGCGCCGCTGAATATGGCGGTCAATCCGCCAGCCGTTATCCTGATGGCGGGCCTGCAGGGTTCAGGCAAGACAACCACTGCCGGCAAGCTGGCGCTGCGCCTGCGCACAAAAGAGCGCAAGAAAGTCATGCTGGCCTCGCTTGACGTCACCCGTCCGGCTGCCCGTGAACAGTTACGCGTCCTTGGTGAGCAGGCCGAGGTGGGCGTGCTTCCCGAGGCGGACCGTGAATCGCCAGCCCAGATTGCCAAGCGGGCGCTGCAGGCAGCCAGCCTGCAGGGTTTTGATGTGGTGATCCTTGATACCGCTGGCCGGGTGACCATCGATGAAGGGCTGATGGCCGAACTGCGCGAGATCAAGGCGCTGACCAACCCGCATGAAATTCTGCTTGTTGCTGATGCGATGACAGGTCAGGACGCTGTCACAACAGCGGCCGCCTTCAACGATGCGGTGGACATCACCGGTATTGTGCTAACCCGACTTGACGGTGATGCGCGTGGCGGTGCGGCGCTGTCGATGCGCGAGGTAACCGGCCGCCCGATCAAATTTGCCGGCGTTGGCGAAAAGCAGGACGCGCTTGAGGAATTTGACCCGGCCCGGATGGCGGGCCGTATCCTCGATATGGGCGATGTGGTCGCGCTGGTCGAGAAGGCTGCCGAAACCATTGAGGCCGAGGAAGCCGAGCGTCTGGCAAAACGCATGGCCAAGGGCCAGTTTGACATGAATGACTTCCTGACCCAGCTGCGCCAGCTGCAGAAGATGGGCGGGCTTGGCGGGATCATGGGCATGCTGCCCGGCCTTGGAAAAATGCAGAAACAGATCGCTGCCGCCGGAATTGATGATTCGATGATTCGCCGGCAGGAAGCGATCATTCTGTCGATGACAAAGAAAGAACGCCGGTCCGTTGGCCTTTTGAATGCGTCACGGCGCAAGCGTATTGCCGCAGGTTCGGGCACCTCTGTGCAAGAGGTGAACCGTCTGGTGAAGCAATATCAGGACATGGCGAAGATGATGAAGAAGCTTGGCGGCAAATCCGGCGCAGCGATGATGAAAGCGCTGGCTGGTGGCGGTATGCCAGGTGGAATGGGCGGACTTGGCGGCTTGGGCGGTGGCGCTGGCGGCGGTTTGCCCGGTGGCCTTCCTGGCGGCCTTCCCGGTCTTCCGGGCGGATTGCCCGGCCTTGGCGGTAAACCGTCAGGAAAGAAAAAATAGATATATCCAGCAAAGCTTTGCGAAAGGAATCGAATTCATGGCTTTGAAAATCAGACTTGCCCGTGGTGGTGCGAAAAAGCGGCCTTTTTACCGGATTGTTGTTGCCGAAGCATCTGCTCCGCGCGACGGCCGTTACGTAGAACGTGTCGGCACATATAATCCCATGGTGCCAAAGGATCATGACCAGCGTCTGGTTCTGAAGAACGAGCGCATCACCTACTGGCTTGGTCAGGGTGCTCAGCCAACCGAGCGGGTGCAGAAAATGCTAGCATCTGCCGGTCTGACCGAGGCACCGGTTATCCGCGAACAGCCAAAGAAGTCAGCACCTGGCAAAAAGCGGGCTGAACGCGAGGCCGCTGCTGCTGAAGCTGCTGCCGAGGCTGAAGCCGCTGCCGCAGAAGCACCTGCTGATGAGGCACCGGCTGAAGAAGCTGCCGCTGATGAGGCTCCTGCTGACGAAGCACCTGCTGAAGAAGCTACCGCTGACGAGGCACCGGCTGACGCGGCGCCGGCTGAAGAAGCTGCCGCTGATGAGGCACCTGCTGAAGAGGCACCGGCCGAAGAAGCAGGCGACGACAGCAAGGACTGATGTCGGCGTCGCGCCTGTCGATCGGGGCGGTGGCCAGCGCACATGGCGTCAGGGGCCAGTTCAAGGTAAAGCCCTTCACCGCCGCGCCGCGTGACATCGCCGCTTATGGCCCGGTTTGGGCTGGTGACCGTCAACTGACGCTGCAGATCAAGGGGATGACGGCAAACGGGCTTGTCATCGTTGCTGCCGAAGGCGTGTCGAGCCGCGATGCGGCCGAGGCCCTTCGCGGCACCGCGTTGCAGCTCGACAGGTCGGCGCTTCCCGATGCCGGCAGCGACGAGGTTTATCATGCCGATCTGCTCGGCCTTGCTGCGGAAACCATTGATGGCACACCCCTTGGTGAGGTGATTGGGCTGCATGACTTCGGGGCGGGAGAGTTGATCGAGCTGCGCCCGCCAACCGGGCCGACCCTGTTGCTGCCTTTCGGCGGTCAGGGGCTTGTCGAGATCGATCTTGAAGGAGGTCGCGTGGTCCTGGATCCACCAGCAGAGTTTCTGGATCCGGATAACGGCGCGGACAAGGCATGAAAGACAGCGCCTGGCAGGCTACGATATTGACCCTCTTTCCAGAGATGTTTCCCGGGCCGTTGGGCACATCTCTTGCAGGCAAATCGTTAAAGGATGGCATCTGGACGCTGAAAACGCTGGACATTCGGCAGTTTGCAAGCGATAAGCACCGAACTGTCGACGACACCCCTCTTGGCGGCGGCGTCGGCATGGTGCTGAAGCCCGATGTGGTGGCCGCCGCGCTGGATCATGTTGCCGATGCGCCAGGCCCCCGCATCTATCTGACCCCTCGGGGTCGACCGCTGGATCAGCCGCTGGTTCGCGAACTGGCACAGTCCGATGGTACGGTGTTCCTGTGCGGGCGTTATGAAGGTGTTGACCAGCGGGTGGTCGATGCGGCCGGTATGATGGAAGTCAGTATCGGTGACTATATTCTGTCAGGCGGTGAAATGGCCGCGCTTACAGTGATTGATGCGGTGGTCAGGCTATTGCCCGGCGTGATCGGCAAGGAAGAAAGCCACCGCGAGGAAAGTTTCGAAACCGGGTTGCTGGAGCCGTCGCTCTATACCCATCCTCGGGACTGGAACGGTATTCAGGCGCCAGAGATACTGGCGTCAGGCCATCACCGCAAAATCGCCGAATGGCGACAAGCGGAGGCCGAACGGGAAACGCGTGAGCGTCGACCGGATTTGTGGCAGCGGTATCTGCAAGGGCAGATGCCGGACAAGGATGAACAATAGGCGCCGGCCCCGGCCAGATATGGGTGCCGCCGTAGCAGATGAAGGATTGAAGCCGATGAATATCGTTGACCGCATTGGCCAGAAGCAGATGAAAAAGTCGCTGGAACAGCGCACCATCCCCGATTTCGCCCCGGGCGATACCGTCCGTGTGGACGTAAAGGTCGTTGAAGGATCGCGCGAACGGATTCAGGCTTTTGAAGGCGTTTGTATTGGCCGCAAGAGTGATGGTGTGAATTCATCCTTCACGGTCCGCAAACTGTCTTATGGCGAGGGTGTCGAGCGGGTGTTCCCGCTCTATGGCCCCCAGGTTGCCGGCGTGTCAGTCGTACGTCGGGGTCGCGTTCGTCGCGCAAAGCTTTATTATCTGCGTGGCCGCACCGGTAAGGCGGCACGTATTGCTGAAAAAACCACAACGCGCGAGGCATCTTCTTCCTGATCGCCCTTACCGGCAAGGAAGACCCTCGCCGGCAGATTTCTGGAGGACTGGATGTCGGCACCAAAGACCCTTTTTGACAAAATCTGGGATGCGCATGTTGTGCATCGCCAGGATGATGGCACCTGTCTGATCTATATTGACAGGCACCTTGTTCATGAAGTGACCAGTCCACAGGCCTTTGAAGGGCTGCGCAATGCCGGCCGCCCGGTGCGTGCGCCGAACCGCACGCTTGCAGTGGCGGATCACAATGTCCCGACCACAGACCGTTCTGCCGGCATCGCCGACGAGGAATCCCGTATTCAGGTCGAGGCGCTGGCCAATAATGCGGCCGAATTTGGCGTGCCCTATTTCGCCATGGAAGATATTCGCCAGGGAATCGTTCACGTCATCGGGCCGGAACAGGGATTTACCCAGCCGGGCATGACCATTGTCTGCGGTGATTCGCATACCGCCACACATGGTGCTTTCGGGGCGCTGGCTTTCGGCATCGGCACGTCAGAAGTCGAGCATGTTCTGGCCACCCAGACCCTGATCCAAAAACCGGCCAAGAATATGCGCATCACCGTTGATGGTGACCTCGCGCCCGGCGTGACAGCAAAAGACATCATTCTCGCCATCATCGGCAAGATCGGCACAGCCGGCGGTACCGGCCATGTTATCGAATTCGCCGGGTCTGCTATTCGCGGCCTGTCGATGGAAGGCCGGATGACAATCTGCAACATGGCGATCGAGGGCGGNGCGCGCGCCGGCATGATCGCGCCGGATGAGAAAACCTTTGCTTATCTGCAAGGCCGGCCCATGGCGCCGCAGGGCGAGATGTGGGACAAGGCGGTGTCCTATTGGCGTTCATTGCCGTCGGATGACGGTGCGCGCTATGATACAGAGGTCACGCTGCCGGCGTCCGAGATTGCCCCGACAGTTACCTGGGGCACTTCGCCGGAAGATGCGCTTGCCATCACCGAATCGGTGCCGGACCCTGACAAGGAAAAGGATGATATGAAGCGCGCCAAGATCGAGCGTGCGATTTCCTATATGGGGCTGACACCGGGGCAAAAGCTGACCGACGTAAAAATCGACACGGTGTTTATCGGGTCCTGCACCAATAGCCGGATCGAGGATCTGCGTGCGGCGGCGGGAATCGCCGAGGGTCGTCAGGTTGCAGCAGGTATCCGCGCCATGGTTGTGCCGGGGTCAGGCCTTGTGAAAGAGCAGGCCGAGGCCGAGGGGCTGGACAAGGTGTTCACTGCTGCCGGATTTGAATGGCGCGAGCCCGGATGTTCGATGTGTCTGGCGATGAATGCCGACAAGCTCGCCGAGGGAGAACGCTGCGCCTCGACGTCGAATCGCAATTTCGAGGGTCGTCAGGGCCGGGGGGGTCGGACACATCTGGTAAGTCCGGAAATGGCCACCGCGGCAGCACTGACAGGTTATCTGACCGATATCCGTGAATTGCAGGGCTGACAGGAGACCGAGAGATGCAGAAATTTGACAGGCTGACAGGTATTGCGGCACCGCTCAATATTCTCAATATCGATACGGATATGATCATCCCGAAGCAGTTCCTGAAGACCATCAAACGATCCGGTCTCGGGGCGAATCTGTTCGATGAGATGCGCTTTACCAAGGATGGTAGCGAAATCTCCGATTTTGTGCTGAACCGTGACCCCTATCGTGGTGCCGAGATCATTGTCGCGGGTGATAATTTCGGTTGTGGCTCCAGCCGGGAGCATGCCCCATGGGCGCTTCTGGATTTCGGAATCCGCTGCGTGATTTCGACAAGCTTCGCCGACATTTTCTATAATAACTGCTTTAAGAACGGCATTTTGCCGATTGCTGTTTCGGCCGATGACCGCGACGCGCTGCTGGCCGATGCCAGCGATGTTGAAAACCCGGAATTGTCGATCGATCTGGAGGCACAGGTCATTCGCCGGCCAAATGGTGGCGAGATCAGCTTTGAGATCGACCCGTTCCGCAAGAAATGCCTTCTCGAAGGGCTGGATGATATCGGGTTGACGATGGAGAAGAGCAGCTCGATTGACAGTTTTGAGGAATCGCGTGGCACGCAACAGCCATGGCTGTGACCCGGTTTATCACTGCGACTCCTGCACCNTCTTTTCCGCGATCATGACATGGCCGGCCCTGACAGGGGCTNCTATGTGCATCAGAGGATAAAATAATGGCGTCTAACCGCAAGATCATGGTGCTGCCCGGCGACGGCATCGGCACTGAAATCATGAAGGCAAATATGCGTATCATCGACTGGCTGGCGAAATACCGGTCGATTGATTTTGATATGCAGGAAGGTCTTGTCGGCGGTGCGGCGTATGACGCGCATGGCAGCCCGCTCAGTGACGAGACTCTGGCGGACTCGATTGCCTCAGACGCGGTGCTTTTCGGGGCTGTCGGCGGCCCGCAATATGATGATCTGGCATTCGAACTGAAGCCCGAGCGTGGCTTGCTGGCATTGCGCAAGGAAATGGATCTGTTTGCCAATCTGCGTCCGGCCATTGTCTTTCCCGCGCTCGTCGAGGCATCGACGCTCAAGCCCGAGATTGTGTCAGGCCTTGATATCATGATCCTGCGCGAGCTGTGTGGCGGGTCCTATTTTGCCGAACCGCGCGGCATCGACGATCAGGCAGATGGTACGCGCAAGGGCTATGACACCAATGCCTATTCGACGCCGGAAATTGAGCGGATTGGCCGCGTCGGCATGGATCTGGCGCGCAAGCGCGGCGGCAAGTTGACCTCGGTGGAAAAGTCCAATGTGATGCATTCCGGCATCCTCTGGCGCGAGGTAATGGTCGCACTCCACGCGGCCGAGGGCGACGGGGTCGAACTGTCCCACATGTATGCCGATAACTGCGCCATGCAGCTGGTCCGCAATCCAAAGCAGTTTGATGTGATTGTCACGGACAATCTTTTCGGTGATCTGCTGTCAGACTGTGCCGCAATGCTTACGGGATCACTTGGCATGTTGCCATCAGCATCGCTTGGTGCGCCGGACCCGGAAACCGGCCTGCCGAAAGCCATGTATGAACCTGTACACGGGTCTGCCCCGGATATTGCCGGTCAGGGCATCGCCAATCCGCTTGCCCAGTTCCTGAGCTTTGCCATGATGCTGCGCTACAGCTTTGACCAGGGCGCAGAGGCTGATCTGGTAGAATCGGCGGTCGCTGCGGCGCTCAAGGATACGCGTACCGGTGATATCATGACCCCCGGCTGCACCCAGACGGGCACTGACGGGATGACCGATGCTGTGCTGAACGCCATGGATAATTTGGCGCGCTAGACATAAAGCCATCACCCGCTACCGCACCTATGACGGCGGCGGGCCTGCTGAGAAAATGAGGAAGAAATGGGATATCGAGTTGCCGTCGTTGGCGCCACTGGTGCCGTAGGTCGCGAGATGCTGCAAACGCTGGCTGAACGGAATTTTCCGGCAGACAAGATTTACGCGTTGGCGTCATCGCGTTCGGCAGGCCGTGAGGTGTCTTACGGCGAGGATGAGGTGCTGACCATCGGCGCGCTGGACAAGTTTGATTTTGCCGATGCGGATATCGCGCTTTTTTCTGCCGGTGGCGAGACCGCCAAGGCGGTTGCGCCAAAGGCGGGCGAGGCCGGGTGTATCGTCATCGACAATTCGTCGGCTTTCCGCATGGATGACGATGTGCCGCTGATCGTGCCGGAGGTGAATGCTGACACGGTGGACAGCGCGTTGCGGGCAAATAACGGACGCAATATCATTGCGAACCCGAACTGCTCGACAGCACAGCTTGTCGTGGCTTTGAAGCCGTTGCATGACGCATTTACAATCCGGCGTGTCGTGGTGTCGACCTATCAGGCCACATCGGGTGCCGGCAAGGCTGGTATGGATGAATTGTTCAATCAGACACGCGGCATTTATGTGAATGATCCGGTACAACCCGAGCATTTCACCAAGCAGATTGCGTTTAACGCCATTCCGCATATCGATGTCTTCCTTGATGATGGTTTCACCAAGGAAGAATGGAAGATGACGGCGGAGACGAAGAAAATTCTCGACCCGGCCATCGAACTTGTGGCGCATTGCGTGCGCATCCCCGTCTTCATTGGTCACAGTGAGGCGGTCTTCATCGAAACTGAAAAGCCGATGACCGAGGATGATGTGCGCCAGCGCCTGCGTGATGCCGACGGCGTGACAGTGATTGATCACCGTGCGAATGAAGGCTATGTGACGCCGCAGGAATCCGCCGGTGAGGATGCCGTGTTTATCAGCCGCATCCGCAAGGACCCGACGGTCAGCAACGGCATGGTGTTCTGGTGTGTATCTGACAATCTGCGCAAGGGCGCTGCCCTGAATTCGGTGCAGATTGCCGAGCTGGTCGCGGAACGCGGCCTGTCCGGACGCTAGGCTTCCATCCCGACCGGGCGCAGCATCTCCATATTCTCCAGCAGGGCAAGGTCACGCGGAGACGCGCTGGCACCAAGGATGGCCTGTACAGCGGTGCTGGCATGCCGGAAGGATTCGGCGAGCGAGCAGCCCGTGGCAAGCATGCCGCTGAATAATGCCGTCAACAAATCGCCGCCACCAGCGACATTCTGTGTCTTATCGGATGCCTGATGCCAGTCCTGTGTGCCGTCACGGCATACCAGCAGGTCGCCGACAATGCTGTGATTGTCATCGCTGATGCCGGTGGCGATCACCGCCGTAAGCGTGTGCTGTGCAAGCAATGTTTCGGCAGCGGCCACAGCATCTTCGCGGGTGCGCACATCCGTAGCTGTGAGATGGCCAAGTTCGAACTGGTTCGGTGTCACGATGTCGGCAAGAGGGAGCAGCCTTTCACGCATGCCGTCGGCCAGCTCTGGTGTGATATATAAGCGTCCCAAATCGCCCATCACGGGGTCGAGTATGTAGTGCCCCCTGCCGCTCATCCCGTCCCGCCAGGCAGTCACAAGCTCTGCAATGGGGGCAATCTGGCCTGAGCTGCCGAGATAGCCGGACATCACCGAGGCGATATCATCAACGCCATGCAGCTTCAGCAATCCCTGCAGATGCCCGGAAAACAGCAGGTCATCAGGTGGCCCTCCGGCCCGGTCGCCATAGCCCGGATGCGCGGCAAGGCTGATTGTGTTTACAAGCATCGGATGGTGACCCAGTGCCAGCAAGACCGGGCCGGCAACAGCATTGCCCACAAAACCGGCCGTGACCGATGACTGGATGGAGAGAATTTTCTTCATGGGACAGAGTTGTCGCTATATTCCCCCTGCGAGGCAATGGAAAACTGCGAGGCAATGGAATAAATACTGTGAGGCAATGGAAATCATGATTGTGGGCGCATATGCTGCGACAACGTGAGGCTTGGTTTCACATTGACTAATCTCGGCTCCGGCCCGTAAATTTGCGGCTGGTGCTAATATTGAAACACAAGAAAGGGTCGTGATGGCAAGGACGCGTCCGTTGTCACCGCATCTTCAGGTTTATCGTCCGCAAATGACATCAGTGATGTCGATCCTGCATCGGGCGGCTGGGGTTGTTCTGACCACCGGCACACTCATCATGGCGGCATGGCTTGTGTCTCTGGCGCTTGGCGAGGAAGCTTATGATGTTGTTGTCATGGTGATCGGTCATCCGTTGGGGCAATTTGTCCTATTCGGATATTCGGTGGCGCTCATCTACCATGCCTTGAACGGTGTGCGGCATCTGGGATGGGATTTGGGTTTTGGCCTTACCATTCCGCAGGTCTACAAAAACGGCCAGATTGTGCTGTTTCTGACGGTTGTGCTGACCATGGGCCTCTGGTCCGCTGTCTGGATGTAAGGGCGAACTGATTATGGTCGAATATCCAGCCGGCATAACACACCGAAAGCGTATTTCTGGCTTGCGCCACTGGCGGTGGCAGCGTTACAGCGCAGTCGCCGTTTTATTGTTGATGATCTATCTTGTCATCGCCCTTGCCACCATTGGCGGCATGACACATGCCGAGGCGCTGGCCTTTGTCGGTCAGCCTTTCAATACGCTGGCCATCGGGGCGCTTGTGCTGGTGGGTTTGTTCCATGGCACAATGGGGCTCGAGGTCGTTATCGAGGACTATATTCCGGCCAAAAGCGGCCGGCACGCCGTTTTGATGCTGGCCCGCTGTATCATGGCTGCAATCGCAGTCACCAGCCTGTGGGCCATGGCAAGCATACTGGTTTGATTGATTATGCGGCTTTACCGCCGCGCCTGTTATTGTGAGGACAAGGCATGACAGCCTACGAAATTACAGATCACCATTACGATGTCGTTGTAGTCGGGGCCGGCGGTGCGGGACTGCGTGCCACACTCGGCATGGCAGCAGGCGGGCTGAAGACAGCCTGTATCACCAAGGTGTTTCCAACGCGCTCTCACACCGTGGCGGCGCAGGGGGGCATCGGTGCGGCGCTCAATAATATGGGCGAGGGTGATAACTGGCAGTATCACATGTATGACACAGTAAAGGGGTCCGACTGGCTGGGCGATCAGGACGCCATTGAATATATGTGCCGTAATGCCATCCCGTCCGTGATTGAACTCGAAAATTACGGCGTGCCCTTCTCGCGGACCGAGGAAGGCAAGATCTACCAGCGCCCGTTTGGTGGCCATACGCTGGATTATGGCAAGTCGATGGCCCGTCGTGCATGTGCGGCGGCGGACCGGACCGGACATGCCATTCTGCACACGCTATATCAGCAATGTCTGAAATATCAGGCGCATTTCCACATCGAATATTTCGCCCTTGATCTGCTGATGACGGATGAGGGTGAATGTGCGGGCATCATCGCGCTCTGCATGGAAGATGGCACGCTGCACCGTTTCTGGGGGCAGCAGACTGTGCTGGCCACCGGTGGCTATGGCCGTGTCTATTTCTCCTGCACCTCGGCGCATACCTGCACCGGTGATGGCAACGCCATGGCGTTGCGTGCTGGCCTGCCATTGCAGGATATGGAATTCGTGCAGTTTCACCCGACGGGTGTGTATGGTGCCGGTGTCCTGATTACCGAAGGTGCGCGCGGTGAGGGTGGATATCTGACCAATTCCGAAGGGGAACGGTTCATGGACCGTTTTGCACCCACCGCCAAGGATCTGGCGAGCCGGGATGTGGTCAGCCGTGCGATGACCATCGAAATCAACGAGGGGCGCGGCGTTGGTCCAAACAAGGATCACATCATGCTGCATCTTGAACATATCGACGCTGATACATTGCATCAGCGGCTTCCGGGGATTACCGAGACCGCAAAGATTTTCTGCGGGGTTGATGTGACACGCGAGCCGATCCCGGTATTGCCGACGGTGCATTACAACATGGGCGGTATCCCGACAAACTATCATGGGGAAGTCATCTCGGCGGCGAATGGTGATGAGAACGCCACCGTACCCGGTCTGATGGCGATTGGTGAGGCAGCCTGCGTTTCGGTACATGGTGCCAACCGCCTTGGAACGAATTCCCTGCTGGATATCGTGGTGTTTGGGCGCGCGGCAGCGCATCGCGCGGTTGAAACTGTGACAGCTGGCGGTACGCCACGAACCGCACCGCAGGCGGCTACCGACAAGGCTCTGGACAGGTTTGACCGCATGCGGCATGCCGATGGCGAGGTGTCAGCAGCGCAGGTCCGACTTGAGATGCAGCAGGCCATGCAGCGTCATGCGGCGGTATTCCGCTCATCCGACAGTCTGACTGAAGGCGTCGCCAGCATGGACAAGGTTGCTTCGAAAATGGGCCATATCGGCGTCAGGGACAAATCACTGATCTGGAACACGGATCTTGTCGAGGCGATGGAGCTTGAAAATTTGATGGGCCAGGCGCTTGTCACGATCCGGTCGGCCGACCAGCGCGAGGAATCTCGCGGTGCCCATGCGCATGAGGACTGGCCAGAACGTGATGATGAGAACTGGATGAAACATACGGTGATGTGGCTGGATGAAAATAACAAATCCACCCTTGGCTATCGCAGTGTGG
Organism: SAR116 cluster bacterium; assembly: GCA_002686685.1. Lineage (GTDB taxonomy): Bacteria > Pseudomonadota > Alphaproteobacteria > Puniceispirillales > Puniceispirillaceae > UBA8309. The sequence continues at coordinate 35,173 of NYYG01000022.1, forward strand.
TGATGAACACATTGAGCAATGATGTGGCGCCAATTCCGCCGGCGCCGCGGGTCTATTAGGGCGGTTTGCCCGGAAAGGTGCCACAGACTCATGGCTGAATTTACGCTGCCTGCAAATTCAAAAATCACAGAAGGCGATCGCTATCAGGCGCCCGAAGCAGCGTCCAATGTTCGTGTGTTCCAGATTTATCGCTGGTCACCCGATGATGACGCCAATCCGCGGATCGACAGTTTCGAGGTTGATCTTGATGATTGTGGTCCGATGGTTCTGGATGCGCTGATCAAGATCAAGAGCGAACAGGACAGCACGCTGACCTTCCGCAGATCCTGTCGCGAGGGTATTTGCGGATCCTGCTCGATGAATATCGATGGCACCAACACATTGGCCTGTNTGAAANGCATCAAGGATGTCCAGGGCGATGTGAAGATCTTTCCCCTGCCACATATGCCTGTGGTCAAGGATCTGGTGCCGGATCTCAGCAATGCCTATCGCCAGCTTGCTGCGATTGAGCCATGGCTCAAGTCAGACAGCCAGCCCGCCGAGGGTGAAGAGCGCAGACAGTCACCCGAAGAACGCGAAAAGCTGGATGGNTTGTGGGAATGTGTGCTGTGTTTCAGCTGCTCGACAGCCTGCCCCAGCTACTGGTGGAACAGCGACGAATATCTGGGACCGGCGGTCCTGCTTCAGGCCTATCGGTGGGTGGCNGANAGTCGTGACGAAAACACATCCGAGCGGCTTGATGCGCTGGATGACAGCTTCGCGCTCTACCGNTGCCACACCATCATGAATTGTGCAAAGACCTGCCCGAAAGGGTTGAACCCTGGCAAGGCAATCGCCAGCATCAAAAGCGAGATCGCCAGCCGTTAAGGCGCTGGCGACGTCCCTGACGGGCCGGTCTCTGTGTTAAACCGATCTATAACCACCTGACTGGCGTGACCGGGACTGACCCTGATCTGATCTGCCAGTATTGGCGCTCTATTCTTATGGCCGACCCTCGTCACGATATTGATCTTCACAGTGCTGATGCCGGCGTCGCCGCGCGGCTTGATGCGCGGGTGGCGGCCGGGACGCTGTCTGCTGATCCCGCACAGCGNGCGGTTGCNGATTCACTGGACAAGGTACTTGATGACATCCGTGCGGCCCAGGACAGGTCATTGCTATCGCGCCTGACACGTCGCAAGGACAGTCTGCAGGGCCTGTATATTCATGGCGGGGTTGGTCGTGGCAAGACGATGCTGATGGATATGTTCCATGATTGTCTTGTGGCGCGCCGGTATGAGGGTGGGCAATTCCGCCTGCATTTTCACGATTTCATGGTTCTGGCGCAGGATATGATCCATGCGGCCCGCAATGCCGGGCATAAGGACCCTGTTGATACGGCCGCGGCCCANCTGGCCAAACGTGGCAGAGTCATGTGTTTTGACGAAATGGAAGTGCGTGACATCGCCGATGCCATGATCCTGGCACGGTTGTTCACCGNTNTGTTTGACTGCGGTGTTGTGGTNATTGCCACATCAAACCGTCATGCCGATGANCTCTACAAGAACGGGCTGCATCGTGACCGGTTCTTGCCCTTCATCGGGCTCCTCAAGGATCGGTGCCGTATGCTGACCATTGCCGACGGGGCGGATTGGCGCGCGCATATTCTGGCGGGCCTGCCNTCCTGGTATACGCCGGATGATGCCCNTGCCGCCGCCGCACTTGACGCTGCCTTTGCGCGGCTGGNGGGCGATACGCCGGTTGGCGAGGACCATATTCGTGTGGCTGGACGTGAGNTTCACTTTGATCACGTGGCTGGTGATGTGGCCCGCCTCGGGTTTGCCAGCCTTTGTGAAACCCCTCTTGGGGCACGTGATTATCTGGCTATCGCCGGTCGTTTTGCNGGCCTGGTGATCGATCATGTGCCGGTTTTCACCGCTGCCAATGAACCCGCTGCAAGGCGGTTTATGTGGCTTGTCGATGCGCTCTATGACCGGCAGCGCTTTCTGATGGCTTCGGCTGCAGGCGAGATTGGCGATCTTTATAACGGACAGCAATATCGCTTTGAGTTCGAAAGAACGGGATCGCGTCTGCGGGAAATGACACATCGTGCGACATAGTCTGTATCCGACCTCGTTTCGACCAGATAAGCTGAATGCAGGGGTTTTTACTTGTTTGAAAGGGCGTTTTTGGGTACATCGGCGCTACGATTTCACCGCATGACGGCGGCGCTCGCAGGGCGGGCCCTTCCAAAGTAATCTCAGGAGTTGAACGGCATGGCCCGCAATAAAATCTCTCTCGTTGGTGCTGGTAATATCGGGGGGACATTGGCCCTTCTGGCCGGTCTCAAGGAACTTGGCGATATTACGCTGTTTGATATTGCCGAGGGCATGCCGCAGGGCAANGCGCTGGACATCGCGCAGGCGGCNCCGATTGAAGNGTTTGACGCCGTGCTGGCCGGGGCGAATGACTATACGGCGCTGGCCGGCAGCGATGTTGTCATTGTGACTGCNGGNGTTGCCCGCAAGCCGGGCATGAGCCGCGATGATCTGATCGGCATTAACACCAATGTGATGCAACAGGTTGGCGCAGGTATCCGTGANAACTGCCCGGNTGCTTTTGTGATCTGTATCACCAACCCGCTGGATGTCATGGTCGGTGTGTTGCAGCGTGCGGCGGGCCTGCCAACCAGCCGCGTTGTCGGCATGGCCGGCGTGCTGGACTCAGCGCGGTTCCGCTGCTTCCTCGCCGAAGAGTTCAANGTCTCNGTCGAAGATGTGACAGCCTTTGTTCTTGGCGGGCATGGCGACACCATGGTGCCGCTTGTGCGTTATTCGACAGTTGCCGGCATTCCGGTNCCAGACNTGATTGCCATGGGNTGGTCCACACAGGAACGGATTGATTCAATCGTACAGAGAACACGTGACGGCGGCGCCGAGATTGTCGGCCTGCTGAAGACCGGTTCTGCCTTTTATGCGCCTGCTTCATCTGCCATTGAAATGGCGGAAGCCTATCTTGGTGACAAGAAACGCGTTTTGCCATGTGCTGCATGGGTGGATGGTGCCTACGGTCTGGACGGGTTATATGTTGGTGTGCCGGTGGTAATCGGTGCTGGCGGGGTTGAGCGTGTTGTCGATATCGCGCTGAATGATGATGAACAGAAGATGTTCGACCATTCAGTCGCAGCGGTCCGCGCGCTGAATGAGGTCGTGGACTCGCTGGAATAGGGTTTCGTATAGTATCCGGCATATAAAGGCCGGCGTGACGGGGGGAGCGCATGAATATCCATGAACATCAGGCCAAGGCACTGCTTGCGGGCTTTGGTGTGCCGGTGCCGCGCGGCGAAGCGGCTTTCACTGTCGATGAGGCCGTTACGGCAGCTGAGGCGCTTGGCGGACCGGTCTGGGTCGTCAAGGCGCAAATTCATGCTGGCGGGCGCGGCAAGGCTGGCGGGGTCAAGGTTGTGTCCTCTCTTGATGATGTGCGGCAGACCGCAGACACCATTCTGGGCAAGACACTTGTGACGCATCAGACCGGTCCGCAGGGACGCGAGGTCAAACGCCTCTACATTGAAGAAGGCTGCGATATCGGCGACGAACTGTATCTGTCACTTCTGGTCGACCGTGGCAGCAGCCGTGTCACCATCATCGCGTCAAGTGAAGGCGGTATGGATATTGAAGAGGTTGCGGCCTCGCAGCCNGAGAAGATTCTCTCGGTCGATATCGATCCGGCGACCGGTTTGCAGCCGCATCATTGCCGNCGTCTGGCAAATGTCANGGGCATCAGCGGCGCAACGGCAAAGCAGCTGCCGAAATTTCTGGCCNGCCTTGTGGACGCCTTTACTACGCTTGATGCCAGTCTTGTGGAAATCAATCCGCTGGTCGTCACAGGAAGCGGTGATCTGCTGGCGCTGGACGCCAAGATGAGCTTTGACGACAACGCCNTGTATCGCCATNCCGATGTCATGGAATTGCGCGATCTNGCGGAGGAGGATCCGGCCGAGGTGCGGGCAAGCGAGTTTGACCTGAACTATATCAAGCTTGATGGCAATATTGGCTGCATGGTCAATGGCGCAGGTCTGGCGATGGCCACCATGGATATCATNCAGCTGCGCGGCGGAACGCCTGCGAATTTTCTGGATGTCGGTGGCAACGCCACCACAGAACGCGTGACCGAAGCNTTCAAGATCATTCTGTCAGATGCCAGTGTGAAGGGCATTNTGGTGAATATCTTTGGCGGCATCATGCGGTGTGACATCATCGCCGAGGGTGTGGTCACCGCCGCGCGGACACTGGGGCTGGACAAGCCGCTGGTGGTGCGCCTCGAAGGTACAAATGTCGAGGAAGGCAAGCGGATCATGGCAGAAAGCGGCCTTGCCATTATCCCGGCTGATAATCTGGCGGATGCGGCGGACAAAATCGTCGCTGCCACGGCCTGACGGGGGGAGATAATGTCAGTATTGGTAAATCACGAAACCCGTGTGATCTGTCAGGGCTTTACCGGCGCGCAGGGCACGTTTCATTCTGAACAGGCCATTGCCTATGGCACCAAGATGGTTGGCGGTGTCACGCCCGGCAAGGGNGGTCAGACGCATCTTGACCTTCCGGTCTTCAATGCGGTTGGTGAGGCGATGGCCGAAACCGGTGCCAATGCCTCGGTGATCTATGTGCCGCCACCNTTTGCGGCTGATTCAATCCTTGAGGCGATTGATGCCGACATGCCGCTGATCATCTGCATTACCGAAGGCATTCCGGTGCTGGACATGGTGCGGGTCAAGCGCGCTCTTGTCGGNAGTAACAGCCGGCTGATCGGTCCGAACTGCCCCGGCATTATCACCCCGGGCGAATGCAAGATCGGCATCATGCCAGGGCATATCCACACGCCTGGNAAAGTCGGTATCGTGTCGCGTTCAGGAACGCTGACCTATGAGGCGGTGGCGCAGACATCTGCCGAGGGGCTTGGCCAGTCGACCTGTATCGGCATCGGCGGCGATCCGGTCAATGGCACCAATTTCATTGACTGTCTCGAGATGTTCCTTGCCGATGACCAGACAGAGGCCATTGTGATGATTGGCGAGATTGGCGGGTCTGCCGAAGAAGAGGCAGCGGCCTATCTGAATGCGCAGCCGGTGCGAAAGCCGATTGCCGGTTTCATTGCCGGTCTGACGGCACCGCCCGGCCGGCGTATGGGCCATGCNGGTGCGATTGTCAGTGGCGGCAGCGGGGGTGCCTCGGACAAGATTGCGGCAATGCAGGCCGCAGGTTTTGAAATGGCGGAATCGCCGGCAGATATTGGCAGCGCGGTTACAAGGGCCATTGCCGCGGCCAACTGACGGGTTGAAAGACGGCCAAGGCTGTCTAGACTGGTTTGGCCAGCACAGGCTCTGCCCTGTGTGAACGGGCGATATGATATTGGGGGGTGGTGTTTCGATGGATGATGCGGCGCAACGGCCGGACGGGGATGAATCCGCCGGACAGAGTGAACTGGACCTGAGCTTTCTCTCGGCGGCAAATGCCNCCTTCATTGCGGAAATGAATTCCGCCTGGCGTCAGGACCCTCGGTCCGTCGACAGTCGCTGGGCCGCCTATTTCAACCAGCTTGACGCCTTGGGCGATATTGATGGCGAGGCGCGCCCCAGCTGGGGGCAAACCAGCAGCCGTATCATCGGTGCTGTGGACCCGGACAGTTCGGTAAAGGCTGTTGCCGAAGGCCATAGTGGCAGCCAGCAGGTCGATGCAAAAACGATGCGTGCGGCCACGCTGGATTCCTTGCGCGCGGTGATGCTGATCCGCGCTTACCGCATCCGCGGCCATCTGCTTGCCCAGCTCGACCCGCTGTCGCTTGAGGACAAGCCGCTGCATCCCGAACTTGATCCGGCAACCTACGGGTTTACCGATGAGGACTGGGACCGTCCGATCTTTATCAATTATGTTCTCGGTCTTGAAACGGCGAGCCTGCGCGAAATCGTCGATCTGCTGCGCAAGACCTATTGCAGCACCATCGGTGTCGAATTCATGCATATTCAGGACCCGGCCCAGAAGGCCTGGATCCAGGAACGGATCGAGGCCATCGGCAACCGCACGGATTTCACCGAACGTGGCAAGCGTGCCATTTATGAGCGTCTGGTCGATGCTGAAGAGTTCGAGAAATACCTGCACAAGAAATATACCGGCACAAAGCGGTTTGGCATGGATGGTGCCGAGGCCATTATTCCTGCGATCGAGCAGGTACTGAAACGCGGCACCCAGCTGGGTGTCGAGGAAGTCGTTGTCGGGATGGCGCATCGTGGCCGCCTGAACATTCTGCATAATGTTTTTGGCAAGCCGTTCCGGGCGATCATATCCGAATTTCTCGGCAATCCGGCAAATCCGGAAAATGCCGGGGGATCAGGGGATGTGAAATATCATATGGGGGCGTCATCAGACCGTGAATTTGACGGTGTGAATGTTCATCTCAGCCTGTCGCCGAATCCATCCCATCTCGAGATTGTTGATCCTGTGGTCATCGGGCGTGTTCGCGCCAAGCAACATCAGCGCAATGANGAGGACCGCAAGGAGGTCGTCGGGATCCTGCTGCATGGCGATGCTGCTTTTGCTGGCCAGGGTGTGGTTGGTGAAACCTTTGCNTTTTCCGCCTTGCGCGGCTATCGCACGGGCGGCACCATTCACATCATCGTCAATAACCAGATCGGCTTTACCACAAGCCCGCATTATTCGCGCTCGTCGCCTTATCCGACGGATGTTGCGAAAATGGTCATGGCGCCAATCTTCCATGTGAATGGCGATGACCCCGAGGCGGTTGTACATGCGTCGCGCATCGCGATTGAATTTCGTCAGGCCTTTGGATCGGACGTGGTTCTCGATTTCTTCTGCTATCGCCGTTTCGGCCATAATGAAGGGGACGAGCCGATGTTCACGCAGCCCCTGATGTACAACACCATCGCCAGCCACCCGACGACGCGCGCGCTTTATGCTGACAAGCTGGTTGCAGACGGTACTTTGACTGCGGAAGAGGCGCAGCAGATCATTGATGATCGTATCGCCTATCTGGACAGTGAATTTGAAGCAGGGACAAGCTATCGCCCAAACAAGGCGGACTGGCTTGAAGGCAGCTGGTCCGGCATGCGGACCGCCCACGGCGTTGAACGGCGCGGCGAGACGGGCGTGGAGATCGACAAGCTGCGCGACATCGGCAGCAAGATGACCAGCGTGCCGGCGCATATGAAACTGAATTCCAAGCTTGTCCGGATCATTGACACCCGTGCCAAAAAGATTGCNGCGGGTGAGGGGCTGGACTGGGCCACTGCGGAACATCTTGCCTTTGGCTCGATCGTTCTTGAGGGCGATCCGGTTCGCCTGTCCGGTCAGGACAGCTGCCGCGGCACCTTCAGCCAGCGTCATGCCGTGCTTGTTGATCAGGCGACAGAAGAACGCTACGCCCCGCTGGCGCATCTGGCTGAGGATCAGGCGATGTTCGAGGTGATCGACTCGCCNTTGTCAGAAGCATCGGTGATGGGCTTTGAATATGGCTTCTCGCAGGTCGAGCCAAACGCACTGGTCATGTGGGAGGCGCAGTTTGGTGACTTTGCCAATGGTGCGCAGGTGGTGATCGACCAGTTCATCTCGTGCGGTGAGGCGAAATGGCTGCGCATGAATGCGCTGGTTCTGTTGCTGCCGCACGGTTATGAGGGGCAGGGTCCTGAACATTCATCGGCGCGTCTTGAACGCTATCTGCAGCTCTGCGCCGAGGATAATATGCAGGTTGTGAACTGTACGACCCCGGCGAATTACTTCCATGTGCTGCGACGCCAGCTGCGGCGTGATTTCCGCAAGCCGCTGGTGATCATGACGCCGAAATCCCTTCTGCGCCATAAGGCCTGCGTTTCCGCACTGGCTGATATGGCTTCGGGGACAACATTCCACCGGTTGTTGGATGAACGCGGTGGCAAGGTGAAATCTGGCAAAGCCAAGCGGATCGTGATGTGTAGTGGCAAGGTCTATTATGATCTGGCGGCAGCCCGCGATGAAGCCGGGTTGTGGGATGTAGAAATCCTGCGGCTGGAACAGCTCTATCCATTCCCGAGCAAGGCCCTGACCGAGGCGTTGTCACAGGTGCCGGGTGCCACATTTGTCTGGTGTCAGGAAGAACCGCGCAATATGGGCGGCTGGACCTTTGTGCGCGATTTTGTCGAAGAGGCCATGCAGGCAGCCGGCACGCGTCAGGAACGGTTGATCTATGCCGGACGGGATGCAGCGGCATCACCGGCAACAGGCACGCTGGCCCGCCACAACCGGGAACAGCAGGCACTTGTCGCGGCGGCGCTGGACCTGCCGGATGCGAAGGCTTGAAGACGCAGAGTATGTATATCCATGGCGTTGCGGCGCCAATGACGGGCTGAGGGGGCCTTTCTGAAATGGCAATAGAGATTACCGTGCCAACGCTGGGCGAATCGGTGGCGGATGCAACCGTGGCACGCTGGATCAAGACAACAGGCGATGCGGTAAAGGCCGACGAGCCTGTGGTCGAGCTTGAAACAGACAAGGTGACACTCGAGGTGCCAGCGCCCGCGTCCGGCACGCTTGGCGAAATCCTTGCTGCCGAAGGCGACACGGTCGAGGTTGGTGCCGGTCTTGCCATGTTGAATGAGGGTGCTGCGCCCGCAGCCACATCCGCGGCAAAGACAGAGGCGCCAGCTGCCGCCCCGGCCGAAGTGCCCGCCGAGACACCCGCCGCGGCCCCGGCTGCTGCCATGCCTGCCGATGCGGCACCGTCAGGGGATATCATGCTGTCGCCGGCAGTGCGCCGTCTTGTCGAGGAAAACAACCTGAATCCCGCGTCAATCAAAGGTACAGGTGTTGATGGCCGCCTCACCAAGGCGGATGTGCTGGCGCATATGAAAGGGGGAACGGCAGCTGCTGCAGCCCCTGCCGCTACGGTTCAGTCGCCGGCGGTTTCCGCTGCACCCCGCCAGACACCGCGCGCCGAAGATGCTGCACGCGAGGAACGGGTGCCCATGTCAAAATTGCGGCAGGTGATTGCCGCACGTCTGAAGGCGGCGCAGAACAATGCGGCAATGCTGACCACATTCAACGAGGTGGATATGTCAGCATTGATGGCGCTGCGTGGCGATTATCGTCAGGAGTTTGAGACAGCGCACGGTATCCGTCTTGGCTTTATGGGGATGTTCGTCCTTGCGGCAATCCATGCGCTGCGAGAATTTCCGGCGGTGAATGCCGAAATCGACGGCACCGATATCATCTACAAGAACTATTATAATATTGGTGTTGCTGTTGGCACGCCGCAGGGGCTGGTTGTGCCGGTGGTGCGTGACGCGGGCAATATGGGTCTTGCCGAGATTGAAACCCGCATCGGTGATTTCGGCGCGCGCGCGCGGAACGGCAAGATCACGCCAGATGAGATGGCGGGCGGCACATTCACTATTTCGAATGGTGGCGTTTATGGATCATTGATGTCGACACCGATTCTGAATCCGCCGCAAAGTGGCATTTTGGGGATGCACAAGATCGAAAAGCGGCCGGTTGTCGTTGATGACGCGATTGTTATCAGACCGATGATGTATCTGGCCATGTCTTATGACCATCGTATCATTGATGGTCGCGAGGCCGTATCGTTTCTGGCCCGTATCAAGGAGATGGTCGAGGATCCGCGCCGGCTGCTGTTAGGCGTCTGATATTGTTGCCACCGCACAGAAACAGGTGCGAATGGCGAACATGGGGGAACTGAAATGAGCGAAACCAGCTTTGACCTGATTGTGATTGGTGCCGGGCCGGGTGGCTATGTTGCGGCGATCCGTGCCGCGCAACTTGGCATGAAGGTGGCCTGTGTCGAAAAGCGCGATACCCTTGGCGGCACCTGTCTCAATGTCGGCTGTATCCCGTCAAAGGCGTTGCTGAATGCCTCAGAGCATTATGCCAATGCGGCAGGGGGCAAGCTGGCGGCGCTGGGGGTCAATCTTGGTGCGGTCAAGCTGGACCTGGATGTCATGATGGCAGGCAAGGACGAGATCGTTACCGGCCTGACAACAGGCATTGATTTCCTGTTCAAGAAAAACAAAGTGACGCGTCTTCATGGGGCAGCGCGGATCACTGCGCCCGGAAAGGTGCATGTCAGTGATGGTGCTGATGCCGGTGACTATGTGGCCGAAAAGATCCTCATCGCATCCGGAAGTCATGCGTCCAGCTTGCCGGGAATCGAGATTGATGAGACCCGCATTGTCAGCTCGACAGGCGCGCTGGCACTGTCGCGTGTGCCAAAGAAGATGGTGGTGATNGGGGCCGGCTATATCGGGCTTGAACTTGGCACTGTGTGGGCACGTCTTGGTGCCGAGGTTGAGGTGATAGAGTTTCTGCCGCGCATTCTGCCGGGCATGGATGACGAGATTGCCAAGAAATTCATGGCCATGGCGAAAAAGCAGGGCTTGTCCTTCCGTCTGAAGACAGCAGTGAAGGCGGCCAAGACGTCGAAGTCGGGCGTGACGCTGACGGTGGAACCGGCAGGTGGCGGTGATGCNGAAACGATCAAGGCTGATATCGCGCTGGTCGCGGTTGGCCGTCATCCNGCCACNGAATCCCTGGGGCTGGATGATGTCGGGGTGGCTCTGAGTGATCGTGGCCGTATCCGTGTTGATTCACGGTTTGAAACGTCGGTTGAGGATATCTATGCCATTGGGGATGTGATTGATGGTCCGATGCTGGCACATAAGGCNGAGGAAGATGGCGTTGCCGCGGTCGAGATGATGGCCGGCCAGGCGGGCCATGTTGATTACGATCTGGTGCCCGGCATTGTCTATACCGCACCTGAAGTGGCTACCCTTGGCAAGAGCGAGGAGATGCTGAAGGCAGACGGAACAGCCTATAAGAAGGGCAGCTTTTCCTTTTCGGCAAANAGCCGCGCGCGTGCCTCCGGCCATCCNGAGGGCTTTGTGAAAATTCTCGCCTGCGCGGAAACCGATCGTGTTCTCGGTGTACATATTATCGGGCATGAGGCAGGCACCATTATTCATGAATGTGCCACGGCCATGGTCTTTGGCGCGTCTTCTGAGGATATTGCCCGCACCTGTCATGGCCATCCGACTTTGAATGAGGCGGTCAAGGAAGCTGCACTTGCCGTTGATGGTCGCGCCATTCATATGTAGCGCGCGCCAGATGGTGTCCGTCCGTCAGCCTGGACCCCGCGGCCGCTAACGCGCCCGCGGATGNGTTTCCCGATGCAGCTGTACAAGATGCGCCTCGTCGACGCTGGTATAGCGCTGTGTGGTGGACAGGCTGGCATGGCCGAGCAGTTCCTGGATTGCGCGCAAGTCTGCACCATTCCCGAGAAGATGTGTGGCAAAGGCATGGCGCAGCGCATGCGGCGTCACATGCGCCGGCAGGTTGAGTTCACTACGCAATCCTTCGACCAGCCGCTGTGCGGCGCGCGGCCCCATCGGTTTGCCGCGCGTGCTGACAAACAGCGCGCTGGCGGGTCCGTCATCAAAAGGGCAGGCGGCGTTATAATCTGCCACAGCTTCTGCCACCGCGCCCAGCACAGGGACCTCGCGAATCTTGCCTCCCTTGCCGGCAACGCGCATCCAGCTGTCAAGCGGCACAGTTGCACGGGTCATCGCCAACGCTTCGGAAATACGCAGCCCGCCGCCATATAGCAGCATCAAAAGCGCAAAATCGCGTTTCTTTGTCCAGTCATCACCGCGCCGCGCAAAAATGGCCTGCATCATGGCACGCGCCTCTTCCTCGGATACCGGTTTTGGNACGGATCTTGGCGTCTTCGGCGCGCGCAGCCAGCCAAGGTCAGGCACGTCGATCAGTCCGGTACGTCCGCAGAAACGGTAAAAGCTGCGCAGGGCTGATACGCGTCTGGCGATGGTTGTCTTGGCGAGGTTGCGGGCTGCCATATCAGCCAGCCAGCCGCGAAAGACATGTCTGCTCGGCGTCATGTCGCCGGTGTCATTCATACCTTGCAGAAACGCGGTATAGTCGTCCAGATCGCCAGCATAGGCAGCCAGCGTGTTGTCACCATAGCGGCGTTCAGTGCCCAGCCAGTCAAGCCATGCCTGCCGGTTTCTGTGGTGTGGCGCGGCGGCTGTGCCGCCGGCTGCCGTGGTGGGCACTGCTGTCATTCCGTCTCCCGGGACTGGGNACTATTCCGGCCTAGAGAATCGATTGGCCGGTGCCCTTCCAGTCACTGATAAAGGCATCCAGCCCCTTGTCGGTAAGCGGGTGCTTGTAGAGCGCTGTCAGTATTTTTGGTGGCAAGGTGACCACATCAGCACCCAGAAGTGCGGCATCGACAACATGCTGGGTACTGCGCACCGATGCGACAAGCACCTCGGTATCAAAGGCAAACTGGTCATATATGGTGCAGATCTCCTCGATCAGCCCCATGCCATCCTGCCCGATATCATCAAGCCGTCCAACAAAGGGTGAGATAAAGGTCGCGCCAGCCTTTGCGGCCAACANCGCCTGCCCGGCCGTAAAGCAGAGCGTGACATTCACTTGCGTGCCGGNATCACTGAGCGCGCGGCATGTTTGCAAACCCGCCTCGGTCAGCGGCACCTTCACGGTCACATTCGGCGCAAGGCCTGCGAGCTTGCGCCCCTCGGCGAGCATCGTTTCAAAGTCCGTTGCCGCCACTTCTGCACTGACCGGACCATCCACCATTTCACAGATCGCACTGATGGTTTCGAGGATGTTTCGGCCAGATTTGGCAATCAGTGACGGGTTGGTGGTCACACCATCTACAAAACCGCTGGCAATATGCGCCTGAATTTCGTCGATATCAGCGCTGTCGAGAAAAATTTTCATGTCGGGAAGTCCGCTCTCCGGTGTAGGTTTCATGTCGGGNCCCCCGACCGGCGCAGTCTATCCGATGCCGACGGGCAAATCCACCATACCCCGACCGGACATGCAGGCCGGAGGGAAACAGCAACAGATTTCAGGGCAAGAAAACAGGTGACGCAACGCGGCCAGACATTCAGAAACGGATCGCTGGATGACCATGACAGCGCGGATGACGCCTTGGCGGCTGCGCCAGGCGATCAGGTGGTACGGGTGGCCGTTGGTGTGCCGGTAGATCGGGCCTTCGATTATGTAACCGGCGGCTTTGGCCCGCTGGACCGCGGTACCATCGTCACCGTGCCTTTCGGGCCAAGGCAGCTGAACGGCATTGTCCTGGGGCCTGGTGACAGGAACACGGCACGCGAATCANTGAAGGCCGTGATCCGCTGCGCGCCCCTACCACCTGTGTCTGACGCCTTTGTCCAGTTTATCGAACGTGTCACAGCCTGGACGATGGCGCCAATTGGCAGCGTGGCAAAAATGGCGCTCAGTCAGCCGAAAGCGTTGCTGCCGCCACCGCAGCAAAAGCTGTATCGGCGCCCGGCACAGCCACCAGAAGGCGAAAAGCTGACAACCGCGCGCCAGCGAGTTGCGGCCGTGCTGGATGCGGCTGGTGCGATGCCGTCGCCGCTATTGCAGCGCGAGGCGGGTGTCAGCGCCGGCGTGATTGGCGGCATGGAACGCGCTGGCAGCCTCGAATCTATNCTTGTGGCAAGTGATCAGCCCCCGCCCCGCCCNGGCCGGCTGCAAGGGCCTGCCTTGACGGATGACCAACAGGTTGCTGCCGCCGCCATTGCGGAAACGCTTGAAGGGGGNTTCATGCCCTTTCTGCTGGATGGTGTCACCGGATCCGGCAAGACCGAGGTGTATTTCGATGCGGTCCAGCGCGTGCTGGATGCCGGCCGCCAGGTATTGATACTGCTTCCGGAAATTGCCCTGTCTGCCGCCTGGAAGGCACGATTCGCCGAACGGTTCGGGGTTATGCCGCAGGAATGGCATTCGGATGTTGGTGCGGGCGAAAAGCGCAAGNTGTGGCGCTTTGCGCTGAGCGGTGANGCATCGGTTGTNGTTGGCGCGCGGTCTGCCCTGTTCCTGCCCTTTGCCGATCTGGGGCTGATCGTCGTCGATGAAGAGCATGAGCATGCCTATAAGCAGGAAGACAAGGTAATCTATCAGGCCCGCGACATGGCGGTGCTGCGGGCGCGGCTTGAATCCTGTCCGGTCATTCTGGCATCGGCGACGCCTTCGCTGGAAAGCTGGGTNAATGCGGGCATGGTGGGCGNCCCGCCGCGGTACAGGCGGGTGGTGCTGCCAAGCCGGGTTGGCAAGGCAACCCTGCCCGAAATCACGGCGGTCGATATGCGTCGTACCCCGCCGGAGCGTGGCCGCTGGTTGGCGCCTCCGCTGGTNGCGGCNCTGACTGACAGGCTGGAACGGGGTGAACAATCGCTGTTATTCCTGAACCGGCGGGGCTATGCGCCGCTGACATTATGCGGCAGCTGCGGTCACAAGCTGACCTGCCCCAATTGCGATAGCTGGATGGTGATGCACCGGCTGGCNGGCAGGATGCGCTGTCACCATTGCGGGTTCGAGGCGCGCCCCAGCCGGGATTGCAGCCAATGTGGCGAGGAAGACAGCATGCAGGCCTGCGGGCCCGGGGTGGAGCGTCTTGCCGAAGAGGTGCTGCAACGGTTTCCCGAGGCGCGTTTCGGCGTGTTTTCCAGTGACACTGTGGCCTCACCTGGCAGCGCCGAGACATTTGTGTCATCGGTCATGGCGGGCGAGGTTGACATCATTATCGGCACACAGATGGTGGCCAAGGGTCATCATTTTCCAAACCTNACCCTTGTCGGCATTGTCGATGCCGATCTGGGGCTTGCCGGNGGNGACCTGCGGGCTGCCGAACGCAGTTTTCAGATGCTGGCACAGGTCGCCGGGCGTGCTGGTCGTGCCGAACNGCCCGGATTGGCAATGCTGCAAACAGTTGANGCCGACAATGCGGTNATGCAGGCNTTGTTGTCGGGCAATCGGGACGCCTTTCTGAAAAGCGAATCCGAGGCGCGCCGGCTTGCGGCAATGCCACCCTATTCGCGGCTGGCGGCGCTATTGATCTCGGCGCGGGATGAGGCGCGCCTGCGTGACGCCATACGCCAGCTGGAANNATGCCGCCCGCAGTTTAACGGTGTGGGCATTTTTGGGCCGAATCTGGCCCCGCTGGCGTTCCTGCGCGGGCAGCATCGTGCACGCGCCTTGGTACAGGCAGAAAAAAACATTGATATACAAGCAGTTATAAATGGGTGGATAGAATCCGTCCATTTGCCGTCCGGCGTGCGGCTGCAGATTGATATTGATCCCTACAATTTCCTGTAACGCGTGGGGAAACCAACCCTCTTGTCGCGGCATTTTAGCGGCCTTCGGTGCTTGCCTTTCCCGCACGGGTATGATAGCCACCAANCCGACGCAAATGGTCAGTTGCCGCCATGCATCGGTGCCAGATGAGTCACCCAATTTTTATTCCTGTTGATGAGGGCACGTCGTTGAGTTCTAGCGCTAAAGGTCTTGCCGGCCGTTATGCCGGTGCGCTGTACGCACTGGCCGAGGAATCAGGCAAAATTGATGCCGTCGTGAAGGATATGAACGGCGTTGCCGAACTTGTTTCCGCCAACCAGGACATGCGTATGCTGGTTGAATCGCCAGCCATCACATGGGCCGAGCAGACCAAGGCTGTAACAGNCGTTCTTGAAAAGGGTGGCGCTGATGCGCTGACCGTCAAGTTTGTCGGCACGGTGGCGTCTAACGGGCGTTTGCACGCCCTCTCAAGAATTATTTCTGCATTTCTTGCCGAACATGCGCGCCGTCGTGGCGAGGTTTCGGCAGAAGTGATTTCCGCCATAGAGATGGATGATGCCCGCCGGGCACGCGTCGAACAGGCGGTTTCCAAACTTGCCGGCAGTGACAAGCTCTCGCTTTCGATGCGTGTAGACCCGTCACTGATCGGGGGCCTGGTGGTGCGCATCGGGTCACGGATGATCGATACCTCGATCAGGACAAAACTTAACCGGCTTGAAACAGCTATGAAGGGTATGGCGTGATGGATATTCGTGCGGCTGAAATCTCAGCAATCCTCAAGGAACAGATCGCAAATTTCGGCAGTGACGCCGAAGTCGCCGAAGTAGGACGGGTGCTGTCTGTTGGCGACGGTATCGCGCGTGTCCACGGTCTGGACGAAGTTCAGGCCGGTGAGATGGTGGAATTCGAAGGCGGCGTTAAAGGCATGGCGCTGAACCTTGAAGCAGACAATGTNGGTATCGTGATTTTTGGNGATGACCGCGCNATCAAGGAAGGCGACGTTGTGCGCCGGACGGCGGCCATCGTTGATACCCCGGTCGGCATGGGCCTGCTTGGCCGCGTTGTTGATGCGCTGGGCAATCCGATCGATGGCAAGGGACCGCTGAAAAAGGTCAAGCGCAGCCGGGTCGAGGTGAAAGCCCCCGGCATTATGCCGCGCAAATCAGTGCATGAGCCGATGCAGACCGGCCTTAAGGCGATTGATAGCCTGATCCCGGTTGGCCGTGGCCAGCGCGAGCTGATCATTGGTGACCGTCAGACAGGCAAGACCGCCATCGCGGTTGACACCTTCATCAACCAGAAGCCGGTGAATGCGGCTGCGGGTGATGATGATGGCAAAAAACTGTTCTGCATCTATGTTGCCGTTGGCCAGAAGCGTTCAACGGTTGCACAGATCGTACGTTCGCTCGAAGAGCAGGGCGCGCTGGAATATTCGATTGTTGTGGCCGCCACAGCATCCGACCCGGCACCAATGCAGTTCTTGGCGCCATATACAGCCTGCGCCATGGGCGAATATTTCCGCGATAACGGCATGCACGCGCTGGTGGTTTATGACGATCTGTCAAAGCAGGCTGTGGCCTATCGCCAGATGAGCCTGTTGCTGCGTCGTCCGCCCGGCCGTGAAGCCTATCCGGGTGACGTTTTCTATCTGCACTCACGCCTTCTCGAGCGTGCGGCGAAGATGAATGAGGATAATGGTTCGGGATCGCTGACGGCGCTGCCGGTGATTGAGACCCAGGCAGGTGACGTGTCTGCCTATATCCCGACAAATGTGATTTCGATCACAGATGGNCAGATCTTCCTTGAGACTGAACTTTTCTACAAGGGTATCCGCCCGGCCGTGAATGTCGGCCTGTCGGTCAGCCGTGTGGGATCTGCCGCGCAGATCAAGGCNATGAAGCAGGTTGCCGGTTCGGTAAAGCTGGAGCTGGCACAGTATCGCGAGATGGCGGCCTTTGCCCAGTTTGCCTCGGACATGGATGCTTCAACCCGCGCCCTTCTGGAACGTGGCGCGCGCCTGACAGAGCTTTTGAAGCAGCCACAATACAGCCCGATGAAAGTCGAGGAGCAGGTGGCCGTGATTTATGCCGGCGTGAATGGCTATCTCGATGCGATCGAAGTTGGTGACGTCGGCCGGTTTGAAGCAGGCCTTCTGGAACATCTTCGCAGCGCTTCAGCATCGGTGCTCGNCACAATTCGCGACGAGCAGAAGCTGTCTGACGAGACCGAAGCCGATCTGAAGGCGGCAATCGAGGCGTTTGCCAAGAGCTTTGCATAGGCCTGCCGGTTACAGGGTGACCGCTAACTTCCTGCGCCGGTAAATGGAGTCTGACGCATGCCATCGTTGAAGGATCTGAAAACACGCATTAACAGCGTGAAGTCGACCCAGAAGATCACCTCGGCCATGAAAATGGTCGCGGCGGCAAAGCTGCGTCGGGCGCAGGAATCGGCTGAAAAGGGCCGTCCCTACACGAACCGCATGCAGCAGATCATCAATAGCCTTGCAATGAAGGCCGACCCGTCTGCGGCGCCGGCCCTGCTTGTCGGCAATGGCAATGACAAGACACATCTTCTGGTCATCNTGTCCGCTGATCGTGGTTTGTGTGGCGGATTCAACGGATCAATCACGCGTCAGACCCGCACCGAGGTCGCACGCCTTCAGGGTGAGGGCAAAACCGTCAAGCTGTTGATGGTAGGGCGCAAATCAGCGGATGCGNTGCGTCGTGAGCTTGGTGATTTGTATCTGGACAGCCTTGAGGGGATTCAGGGCACAGCGGTATCTTATGCCGATGCCGCTTCTATCGGCGAAACCATCCGTACCGGTTTCGAAAATGGCGACTTTGATGTCGTGACCGTGATCTTCAACAAGTTCAAATCAGCCATTTCACAGGAAGTCACGCTGAAGCGGNTGATCCCTGCCGAGGTTGATGCGGATGCAGAGGAAGACACCGGCNTTGGTGTTTCCTATGAATATGAGCCAGAGGAAGACGAACTTCTGGCGGTGGTGCTGCCGCGCAATATCTCGACACAGATATACAGCGCTCTTCTGGAATCATCTGCCGCTGAACTTGCGGCGCGGATGACCGCAATGGATAATGCTACCCGCAATGCGGGCGAACTGATCGACAGGCTGACGCTNGTTTATAACCGGACCCGTCAGGCTACGATCACCAAGGAACTGATCGAAATCATCTCCGGCGCCGAAGCGGTGTNACCGGATAACAGGATTAATCGCGGAGTAGGACAAAATGGCGAACAATATTGGCAAAATCAGTCAGGTCATCGGCGCTGTTGTCGATGTCGAGTTTGACGGCCACCTTCCGGCTATTCAGAACGCCCTCGAGGTNGATAACAACGGCCAGAGGCTNGTTCTGGAAGTTGCGCAGCATCTTGGTGAATCAGCTGTTCGNACAATTGCCATGGACTCCACCGAGGGCCTTGTNCGCGGCGCTGACGCCTCTGATACGGGCGCCCCGATCACGGTTCCTGTTGGGCCGGAAACGCTGGGCCGTATCCTNAATGTGATTGGCGAGCCTGTTGATGAAGGCAAGCCCGTCAAATCNAAGAAGCAGTATCCGATCCACCGTCCGGCACCCGAATATGTCGATCAGTCCACGGAAGCTGAAATTCTTGTAACGGGTATCAAGGTTGTTGACCTTCTCGCGCCATATGCGAAGGGNGGCAAGATCGGCCTGTTCGGTGGTGCTGGTGTTGGCAAGACCGTCCTGATCATGGAACTGATNAACAACGTCGCNAAGGCACATGGTGGTTACTCGGTATTCGCCGGTGTTGGNGAGCGTACCCGTGAAGGCAATGACCTCTACCATGAGATGGTAGAATCAGGCGTTATCAAGACGGATGGTGAAGGTTCCAAAGCGGCACTGGTTTACGGCCAGATGAACGAGCCGCCAGGTGCCCGTTCGCGCGTCGCGCTGACAGGTCTGACCCTGGCGGAATATTTCCGCGATGAGGAAGGCCAGGACGTGCTGTTCTTCGTNGATAACATCTTCCGCTTTACACAGGCTGGCTCGGAAGTGTCGGCGCTGCTTGGCCGTATTCCTTCGGCTGTGGGTTACCAGCCGACACTGGCAACCGATATGGGCGCGCTGCAGGAACGCATCACCACCACAACCAAGGGGTCCATNACCTCGGTGCAGGCGATTTACGTCCCTGCCGATGACCTGACAGACCCGGCGCCGGCCGCATCATTTGCGCACCTTGACGCCACAACTGTTCTGTCACGCCAGATTGCCGAGCTGGGCATCTATCCNGCGGTTGATCCGCTGGATTCATCCTCACGGATGCTTGACCCGCGTATTGTCGGTGACCGCCATTATGAGATTGCGCGGAGTGTTCAGGAAGTGCTTCAGCAGTACAAGTCGCTGCAGGACATCATCGCCATCCTTGGCATGGATGAACTGTCAGAAGAAGACAAGCTGACCGTGGCGCGTGCGCGCAAGATCCAGCGTTTCCTGTCTCAGCCGTTCCACGTTGCCGAGGTATTTACCGGCTCGCCGGGCAAGCTGGTCGGTCTTGAGGACACGATCGAAGGTTTCGCCGGCATCATCAATGGTGACTATGATCATCTGCCCGAGGCGGCCTTCTATATGGTTGGTACCATCGAAGAAGCCATCGAAAAGGGCAAGAAGATGACACAGGAAGCCGCATAAGCGGGCTCCCCTGTCAAAAGGAGTAGGGCTAGATGGCCGAAACAACGCAGCTCGAACTGGTCACACCGGCCAACATCATGGTGCAGAAGGCAGCTGAAATGGTGGTTGCCCCGGGCGCCGAGGGTCTGTTTGGCGCCATGCCGCGTCATGCGCCCCTCTTGTCT
This sequence comes from SAR116 cluster bacterium, assembly GCA_002686685.1. Lineage (GTDB taxonomy): Bacteria > Pseudomonadota > Alphaproteobacteria > Puniceispirillales > Puniceispirillaceae > UBA8309. The sequence goes on from NYYG01000022.1 coordinate 55,189, forward strand.
GACCTTGTGCGTGGCATCGTCGAGGTGCATGAAAACGGCAAGGTGACTGATCGGTTCATGATTGATGGCGGCCTTGCCGATGTTTCGGGTGAAAGCGTTACCATCCTGACCGAGCGAGCGGAGAATCTTGCAACCGCTGATAGGGACGACATAAAGGCACGCGCTGATGCAGCCAGCGGCAGCGAGGCAGAGTTTCTGAATGCGGTTTTGGCCGCGCTCTGACACGTCCAGCGCTTTCAAGATTACACAATAAATGGCCCGGCAGATGCCGGGCTTTTTTGTGACAGGCCAAAGATATCAGACGTCAGCTGTCGAGCAATGTGCCGAAGCTCTTCATGACATCGCGATAGACATCGCGTTTGAAGGGCACAGCCATATCGATCAGCTCGTTTGGCACGACCCATTTCCATGCGCCGAACTCGGGCTCGGCGGTGTTGATGTTGATATCGGCGTCGACACCGTTAAAGCGCAGGGCCACCCATTTCTGCCGCTGACCACGATACTGCCCGTGCCAGAGCCTGTCCGCGAGAGGCTGCGGGATATCGTAATACAGCCAGTCATGATGCTCTTTGAGCATCGTGGCGGCGTTGGTGCCGATTTCCTCCTGCATTTCACGCAAGCAGGCGTCATGGACGCTTTCGCCATGATCAATACCGCCCTGCGGCATCTGCCAGGCTTCGGCGCGATTATCCAGACGCTGGCCGGCAAATACCAAATTGTCTGCATTCAGCAGAAAAATGCCGACGCACGGCCGGTATGGCCGGTCTTCATAAGGAATTTCAGGCGCTGTCATGATGCGGGCTTCAGGTTTCCAAAGATCGCCACACCGCGGATCAAGTCGAGTGCGCGTGCCAGCTGGTAATCGATTTCATCCTGTCTGACCGGTGCTTCGGCTGCGTCATCATCTGTTGCCGCGTCTGGCGCTTCTTCAGCTGCTTCATCCGCCGTTTCATCCGCATTGTCATTCTGCGCCGCATCGCTGTCGGCCTCATCACTGCCATCAAGGGCACCACGCAGATCTTCTTCGCGCACGATGCCGCCTTCAACGGCTTCGATGCGGGCGAGCGCCACCTCTATATCGGGGACAATGCCGCGGGCCTGAATCGAAATNCCTGACGGGGTGTAATAGCGTGCCGTCGTCAGGCGAATGGCAGAACTGTTGGAAATCGGAATGACAGACTGCACCGATCCCTTTCCAAAGGACCGCGTTCCCAAAATAATTGCGCGACCATGGTCCTTTAATGCGCCGGCCACAATCTCTGAAGCTGACGCCGATCCTGAATTGATCAGGATCACCATTGGCAGGCCACGCGCAATGTCACCGGGCTTTGCATAGATATGCGATCCATCCTTGGCATTGCGTCCGCGTGTCGAAACGATTTCGCCTTGTTCCAGAAACGCATCGCTCACCGAAACGGCCTCGGTCAGCAATCCGCCAGGGTTGTTGCGCAGATCGAGAANAATCCCCTTCAGCGCATCTCCNTCTGTCTTGAAGAAGTCATCCACTGCTTCCATGAGGCCAGGCGTGGTCTGTTCGGAAAATGTGGTGATACGGACATAACCGATGCCATCGAACAGTTCTGACCGCACCGAGCGGATTTTGATGAAATCGCGAATGATGGTGACATCAAACGGCTCTGCCTGACCGCGCTGGACCTTGATCTTTACCTTTGATCCAACCTGGCCACGCAATTTATCGACGGCTTCGGATAATTGCATGCCAATGATGGANTCATCATCAACCGCAATCAGATAGTCCTCCGGTTGCAGGCCGGCACTGGCCGCTGGCGTGTCATCGATAGGCGAGACAACCTTGACCATGCCCTGTTCCATGGTGATCTCGACGCCCAACCCCCCAAAGCGGCCTTTTGTCTGTTCCTGCATTTCCGAAAAATTCTCGGTGTTGAGGAAAGTCGAATGTGGATCAAGCGAAGTCAGCATGCCGGTAATGGCAGCTTCGATAAGGTCGCTATCGTCTATCTCGTCGACATAGCTTTCGCGCACACGCTGAAAGATGTCGCCAAACAGGCCCAGCTGACGATAGGTGTCTTCCTTCGAGCTACTCTGCGCGGTTGCGGTTGTCAGTGTTGGAATGAACAGTCCGGCACAGAACAATGCGCCGCAGAAGAAAGCGACATGCCAAAGCCGGATCCGGCCGAGATTACCCAAATTGCCCATGTGATGTCCGTTCGTGCGCGGTGTGTCGGTGTATCGATAATGTAATAGCCTGACAGCGTAATGCAATGATTGCGGCCGCTATTGCCTGCCTTAAGGCAAAGCGGGTTCTACAGCGCGCCTTTCCTATGTGATCTGTTGCAGGCGGGTGCCCGTCATCTCGGCAGGCTGTTCGATATCGAGCATGGCCAGAAGGCTGGGAGCAAGATCTGCCAGCCGCCCGTCGGCAATGCTGACCCCACTGGCTGCGCCCACAAGCGTGCAGGGCACCGGGTTGGTCGTATGGGCTGTGTGCGGCGACCCGTGCGCCGCGTCCCACATCACTTCACAATTACCATGATCGGCGGTCAGCAACATCTGTCCGCCGGCCGCAAGCACCGCTGTCGCCAGCCGGCCAACACAGTCATCAACGACTGAAACAGCAGCAATTGCCGCCTGCAGATCGCCGGTATGGCCCACCATATCCGGATTGGCGAAATTCATGATAATCAGATCATGATCACGCCGTTTGAGGCTGCCAAGGGCGATCTCCAGCACGCCCTCGGCACTCATCTCGGGTTGCAGGTCATAGGTTGCCACCTGCGGTGAAGGCACCAGTTCACGGGTTTCCCCCGTGCTGACATCCTCAACGCCCCCATTCAGGAAAAAAGTGACATGCGGGTATTTCTCGGTCTCGGCAAGTCGCAACTGCCGCCGGCCGGCGGCCGCCACAACCTCGCCAAGCGTTTTGTCTATTGCCTGCGGTGCAAACAGTGTGTCCATTTTCGCATCCAGCGCTTCGGAATAGGCGGTCATACCAATCACGGCTGATGGTTCCGGCACCGTGCCTTCAATGCCGGTTTCATCTGGCATCAGCCAGCATGCAAGCAGCTGGCGCACACGATCGGCGCGGAAATTGACCATCACGATGGCGTCGCCATCGCGCATGCCCTCATAGTCCTGCAGGACGTGTGGCACGATAAATTCATCGGTGATGCCCGCACGATGTGATGCCCTGATGATATCCAGCGGCGATGCAAAGCGTTGTGCGTCGGCAACGCCATGGGCGATGGCGTCAAAGGCAGCCCCTGTCCGGTCCCAGCGGTTGTCGCGGTCCATTGCAAAATAGCGGCCGATCAGGGTGCCAAACTGAACACTCTTCGGCAGACTGTCCAAAAAAGCGGGGACAGTGGCTTCGGCACTTGTCGGCAGGACATCGCGGCCGTCGGTAAAGCCATGCAATGTGACCGCACCGCCAGCCTCTGCAAGACCGGTCACTACGGCAAGCATATGGTCACTATGGGAATGAACCCCGCCGGGAGACAGCAGCCCCATCACATGAATGCGTGCGCCCCGCGCTGCCGTTTGTGCGGCCAGTGCCCGCAGCGTTGCATGGCCGGCAAGGCTTCCATCCTTACAGGCCACATTGATACGGGGCAAATCCTGCATCACAACCCGCCCGGCGCCGATATTCATGTGGCCTACTTCGGAATTGCCAACCTGTCCTTCTGGCAGGCCGACATCCGTGCCGGATGCTGCCAGCAGACTGGTCGGCCATTGCGTCGCAAGCGCGTCGACCGCCGGCGTTGACGCCAGTGCGACAGCATTATGTTCCGTCTCGGGACGGTGTCCCCAGCCATCCAGAATACACAGGACGGCGGGCCCCTCCGCGCGAAACACCTTGTCATTTTTGTGCGACATACCGTTTTATACTGCTCGCCCCATGGTGAGTACAGCGCCTTATCAGCCGCGGTGGTAAGGGTGTCCGGCAAGGATGGTTGTTGCGCGATAAAGCTGTTCGGCCAGCATCGCACGGAACAGCATATGCGGCCAGGTTGCCGCCCCAAAACTTATGATCCGGTCGGCGCGCCGTGTCAGGATGTCATGATGGCCATCCGCCCCGCCAATTGCGAAACAGGCAGCGCCATGGCCCGCATCGCGCCAGTTTGCGATCATTTCGGCCAATTGTTCGGAGGCGGTGTCACGCCCGCGCGGGTCGCAGGCAACAAGGGGTGTGCCGGGATCAATATGGCGCAACAGGCGGTTGCTCTCATCCTGCTGCCGGTCAGGCCCCGCAGGCAGCTTTGATTCAACCTCGATAATATCGCCGCCGCCATGGATGCGTGACATCCAGCTGCCGGCAAGTGCAGCTTCCGGCATGTTGCGGCCCCTGCCAACGGCCAGAATGACAAGCTTCATGATATGGTCTCATGTCAGAGGGTCATGCGCGCCCGGCGCAGATGGGGCAAGGGGATGTCCGGACGGCACGCCAGAATCGCCTTCACGCCAAAACCGCCTTCACACCAGCCGCAACAGGCTGTGCAAAGCTGCCAGACAGATCGCGTGGTCTGTTACAGGTGGCCNGGTCAGCCGCTGACCGTCACGACCTCTTCAACGCCTTCATTGGTCCACATGCGTTCCAGACCGTAAAATTCACGCACTTCCGGCCGGAACAGGTGGATGATGACATCATTGGCATCGATCAGCACCCAGTCTGCCTGGCGCACACCCTCGAGTCCAAGAACTTCGACCCCTGCCGATTTCAGACGGAATTCCAGATGTTCGGCCATGGCCGCCACCTGACGGGACGAGGTGCCACTGGCAACGACCATATAGTCGGCCATGGACGACTTGCCCCGCAACGGGATGGCAACGACGTCATCAGCTTTGTCCATATCGAGTGAGGTGGCGACCAATTCGAGGATCTGGTCGGAATCCAAATGCGATTGCATTTTGCTAATTGTGACTCTCCACAAATGCGCTTTGCCGATCCGGTCCTTATCCGGCTTGCCGCAAAGCTGTTGCCGACGCATGGTGCCGGCGGCCAGCGATAAAGCACCAGGAAGCAAGGCTACCGTCTTTGGCCAGCGCTCTGGCTCGGAACCGCGCAGGCTGTTGTCTGCGTTTCAGCAACCGTTTTCCTTCGCAAATCGCCTGATAAGAATAGCCCGGGCGGTCCAAAACCGCAATGGGTATGGCGCGGGCGATGCGGTCATGGTGCTGCCAGCGNCCGAAGCCCTGTAAATTGTCGGCGCCCATCAGCCAACAGAATTGTTGTCGCGGACAACGCTGCCTCATAAGCGTCAGCGTGACATGGGTCAGATTTGTACGAAATCCGGTTTCCGGCGAGATAACCTTTATCCACGGCATCTGCGCTGTCAGCCGTCGTGCCTGTGCAACCCGTACGGCCAGCCGGGCCATGTCACCCTTGTCTTTTAGCGGGTTTTGCGGGCTGACAAGCCACCAGACCTGATCCAGGCGCAACACCTGCCGCGCCAGGCTGGAAATATGCAGATGTCCGTCATGCGCCGGGTTGAAAGAGCCGCCAAGGAGGCCAACCCGCAATCTGTTGCGGTCATAAAACAGGCGGGGATGCGCGTGACGATACGCGGCGATTCGGTCAGGCAGGTCTGATCTGGCCATTGCCACGGACAATATATTTGAAACTGGTCAGCTGCGCGGCCCCGACGGGGCCACGTGCATGCATGCGGCCGGTCGCAATACCGATTTCTGCCCCCATCCCGAACTCACCGCCATCNGCGAATTGTGTGGATGCGTTGACCATGACGATGGCGCTGTCCACCCGGTTCAGGAAACTGGTGGCGGTGGCATCATCCTCGGTAATGATACAGTCCGTGTGGTTGGAGCTGTAGCGCGCGATATGTGCGATCGCATCATCAGCCCCGTCAACAACTTTCATGGAAATGATGCTGTCGAGATATTCGGTCGACCAGTCTTCCTCACGGGCGGGGGTGGCAGCCGTGACAAGGCGGCAAACCTGTTGATCGCCGCGCACGGCACAGCCGGCCTCGATCAGGGCGCCTGCAATGGCCGGCACCATCGTGCTGGCGACAGAACTGTCTACAAGGATGGTTTCGGCGGCACCACAGATGCCGGTACGTCGCATCTTTGCATTGACCGCAATCTCAACTGCTTTCGCCGGGTCAGCGGCCACATCGACAAACAGATGGCAAATGCCTTCCAGATGCGCAAAGACAGGCACCCGCGCCTCATTTTGCACGCGGGCGACAAGCGATTTGCCGCCGCGTGGAATAATGACGTCAATCTCGCCATTCGCTGCGAGCATGGCGCCAACAGCACCGCGATCAGATGTTGGCACAATCTGCACGCCGCCACGGGGCAGTCCGGCTGCCTCCAGCCCGTTACCGACAAGTTCGGCAAGGAAGGCCGATGTAGCGCTGCTGTCTGACCCGCCGCGCAGGATTACAGCATTGCCTGCAATCAGGCACAGGCCCGCAGCGTCAACCGTAACATTGGGGCGCGATTCATAGATCACACCAATCACCCCAAGCGGGGTTGAGACACGCGCGATATCCAGCCCGTTAGGGCGTTGCCAGCGTGCCAGTTCACGCCCCAGCGGGTCATCCAGCGTCGCGATTGTCTCCAGCCCTGCTGCCATTGCCTCGATACGGCTATCATTCAGCGTCAGCCGATCAATGAAGGCGGCGGTCAGGCCGTTGGCTGCACCGCGTTCCAGATCGGTCCGATTATGCGCCAGAATTGTGTCGCTATGCGCACGGATCTGGGCTGCTGCTGCGGTCAGGGCGGCACAGCGCATATCATGCGCAGACTGCGCCAGCACAGATTGCGCGGCGCGTGCTGTCGTTACCAGCTCCGAGATCAGCTGCTGGTGGTTGGTAATGGCGGTCTGGTCGTTCGGTGTCATGGGCGTTGTTTATCTGCGGTGGTTGTCTGGCTGCAAAGCGGATCCAGCGATGTCAGTTGCTGTTTTCCAGCATGACAAGATCATCGGCATGGACGAGTTCATCACGTCCACGATATCCCAGCAGGCGTTCAATTTCACGGCTTTTGTGTCCGAGGATGATCTGCGTATCAGCGAGCGAGTATGCTGACAGGCCATTGGCAATGATCTGTCCGGCCTCATTTTCAACGGCAATCAGATCGCCTCTTTCAAATTTTCCACGCGCGGCGACGACCCCCGCGGGCAGCAGCGAGCGCCCCTTGCGAAGAGCAGCCTCTGCCCCGGAATCGATCTGTAATGTGCCCTTGGGTGTCAGAGCGCCACCGATCCAGCGCTTGCGCGCTGTCAGCGGGCTGTCTTCGGGCCGGAACACGGTATGACGCCCGCCACCAGCCAGTGCCGCAACGGGCCGTTCAATGCGCCCATCACATATCACCATGCTGCAACCGGCCGACATGGCGATACGCGCCGCTTCAAGCTTGGTCACCATACCGCCGGATGCATAGGCGGCATTGGCGGTGCCGGCCATCTTCATAATGCTGTCGGACAGTGTTGTGACCTCGGCAATATGAGTGGCACAGGTGTCCTTGCGCGGATTCGACGAATAAAGCCCGTCAACATCCGACAGCAGGATCAACAGATCTGCACTGATCATTGCCGCCACGCGGGCGGCCAGCCTGTCATTGTCACCAAAGCGGATTTCTGCAGTTGCCACCGTGTCATTCTCATTGACCACCGGCACGGCACCAAGTGACAGCAAAGTCGACATGGTGGCGCGTGCATTCAGGTGTCGGCGCCGGGTTTCGGTATCATCCGGAGACAGCAGGATCTGCGCCGTGCCAAGTTTCTGCGCCGCCAGGGCAACGCTCCACGCATGTGCGAGCACCACCTGTCCGGCGGCCGCGGCGGCCTGCTTTTCTTCCAGCGCGAGCGTCTGTCCGCCCAGCCCCAGCACATGGCTGCCAAGCGCGATTGCGCCGCTGGATACAACGACGACATTCTTGCCATCCGCTCTTAGCGCGGCAATGTCATCCGCAATACCGGCGAGCCAGGCTGCATTTACGCTATGGCTGTCATCATCGACAAGGATGGAAGATCCAATCTTGATAACGATGGTGCCTGCTGCATTGATCACCGATGCTGTCTTGTCTAGGGCGACCATGGCACAGGTTCCTCAACAGGGGCCTCGGCGGCGCGTTCGGCATCAATCACGGCAAGCAGGCGACGCAGAACAGGCGTGACATTCTCGCCGCTGACAGACGATATTGTCATGACATTCTCGGCGCCTTCAGCCACAAGGGCATCGGATACATCTTGTGCATAGCCGTCGGGTGCCGCGTCAATCTTGGTCAGAGCGATGACCTCTTTCTTGCTGTCCAGCCCGGCACCATAGGCAGCCAGTTCGTTGCGCAGCGTTTTCCATGCTGCTACCGGATCATGGCCGGTCACATCGACAAGATGCAGCAGAACACGGCATCGCTCGACATGGCCCAGGAATCGGTGGCCAAGTCCGGCGCCACGATGGGCCCCCTCGATCAGCCCCGGAATGTCAGCCACGACAAATTCACGTTCATCCACGCCGACGACACCCAGATTGGGATGCAGGGTGGTAAAGGGGTAATCGGCAATCTTTGGCCGCGCCGCCGATACCGCGCTCAGAAAGGTAGACTTGCCGGCATTTGGCAAGCCAAGCAGCCCGGCATCGGCAATCAACTTCAGGCGCAGCCATACCCACATTTCCTGGCCGGCCTCGCCAGGCTGTGATTTCCGCGGTGCGCGGTTTGTCGATGATTTGAAAAAGGCGTTGCCGCGGCCGCCNGCGCCCCCCTTGGCCAGAATAAAGGTCTGCCCTTCGCGTTTCAGGTCCGCAATCACGGTTTCCTGGTCATCGGCCAGAATCTGTGTGCCAACAGGCAGTTTCAGCTCGACATCGCCGCCTGACGGGCCAGACCGGTCGCGACCAGCCCCCGGCCGCCCCGATTCGGCTTTGAAATGCTGCTGGTANCGATAATCGATCAGCGTGTTCAGCCCGCCCACCGCGCGCGCAATGACGTCACCACCGCGCCCGCCATCGCCGCCATCCGGGCCGCCAAAAGGCACATGGGCCTCGCGTCGAAAGCTGACGGCACCAGGCCCGCCATTGCCCGAACGGGTATAGATTTTGGCCTGATCTAGAAATTTCATCTGACAGTGTTCCTGCCTTGTTGCGGTGCGAACCGAAAATCAAAAAAGGGGAACAACGCCAGCGTTATCCCCCTTGCCGAATTGGCTGCCAGTTTCGTGAAGCAGAGACTATTCGGCAGCCTCTGCAGCTGGAACCACATTGACGAACATCCGCCCGCCAGACTTTTCCTTGAAGGCGACCTTGCCTTCAATCAGGGCAAACAGCGTGTGATCCTTGCCCATCCCGACATTGTTGCCAGGATGAACCTTGGTGCCGCGCTGGCGCATAATGATGTTGCCGGCAAGAACGGATTCGCCGCCGAACTTCTTGACGCCAAGACGGCGACCTGCGGAATCGCGACCGTTACGTGAACTGCCGCCTGCTTTTTTATGTGCCATTTTCCAGCTCCCTTCGGCTGTCAGCGCGCATCGCGCGCCAGTTTACTTCTTCGCGGCTGCCTTTTTGGCCGTTGCTTTCTTTGCAGCGGTCTTCTTGGCGGCTGTTTTCTTTGCAGCAGCCTTCTTCGGTGCTGCCTTTGCCTCGGCCTTTGGCGCTGCTGTTTTGGCTGCTGCTGCCTTTTTCGGTGCGGCTTTTGCTTCGGCCTTTGGCGCTGCCTTCTTGGCCGGTGCTGCCTTCGGCTTCAGCGAGGCGCCGTTTTCGGCGATGCCGGTAATCTGCAGCAGGGTCAGGTCCTGACGATGGCCCTGTGTGCGGCGATGATTCTTGCGGCGCTTGCGACGGAAAATGATGATCTTCGGGCCACGTGTCTGGCGCACAACCTTCGCGCTGACAGCGGCACCATCAACGCGGGGTGTGCCAACGGTCACCTTGTCACCATCACCAAGCATGATGATGTCATCAAGAATGATCTCGGCACCTTCGTCAGCGGCGATACGCTCGACAAGGATTTTATCGTCTTTTGCCACGCGGTACTGCTTACCGCCTGTCTTTACCAACGCATACATGGCTTCCATCCTATATCTTTCTACCCGCCGCCACTTCCGGTTGTACGACCAGGGCGATTTGCGGCTGTTCAGCCTGTTCCGGGCAGAAAGCACAAACATACCGCTCTGGAACCCCAAAGCGGATTGCGCTGGAATATACGCCTCGCGCCGCCAGTGTCAAGACCGCAATCGCGCTTTCGGCTTGGCTTTTCAGCCGATTACATGATGCCGTTTACGCAGTCTGGTCAAAGCTGTTGTGCAGCAAGACCGGGAATGAATGGCAGATCACCGATTATCGATCTGGCAAGACCCGCTGCAGACAGGTCTGATCAGCCTGTCAGTCAGGGTTTCGCCCGTTCAGCCGCCGCCAAACTTGCCATCGCGCTGCGGGTCATGCGGTGTGCCCTGCATCTCCAGATGCAGTTGCGATCCTGTCCAAGGATGCGCTGCGATGACATCATCATTCAGCGTGACGCCAAGTCCCGGTGTGTCGGGCACGATGATATGGCCATCTTCCCATGTCAGCGGTGTCTGCAGCAATGCTGCGTGAAACCCGTCCATTTTTCTGATGGATTCAAGAATCAGGAAATTTGGAATACAGGCGGCCAGCTGGATATTTGCCGCCGCAACAACCGGTCCGCAGTAAAGATGCGGGGCAATCTGCGCATAATGTGTTTCGGCAAGGGCGGCGATTTTCTTGCCTTCCAATATGCCGCCAGCCCGCCCCAGATTGGGCTGCAGGATGGCGGCCGCGCCGGTCTGCAGTACACGCGCAAATTCAAATTTGGTGCAGAGCCGTTCGCCGGTTGCAACGGGGATATTTGTGCCGGCAGCCACCTTGGCCATTTCTTCGGGCATGTCCGGCGGGCACGGCTCTTCAAACCAAAGCGGGTCAAAGGGCGCGATTCTCTCGGCGAGCCGCAACGCACCGGCCGCGGTAAACTGCCCATGCGTGCCAAACAGCAGATCAGCCTTGTCGCCGACAGCAGCGCGAATGTCGCGGCAGAAGGATTCGCTTCTGGCCAGCGACTCCAGATCGGGCATCCGGCCATCATGCACGGTGTAGGGGCCGGCCGGATCGAATTTGACGGCGGTAAAGCCTTCTTCAACGCAGCGCGCAGCAACTTCGGCGCTGGCGTGGGGATCGTTATAGAAGTCGGCCGCATCAGAATCGTCCGGCGGATAGAGATAGGTATAGGTGCGCAGACGCTCATTCACCTTGCCGCCCAGAAGCGCATGTACAGGCCGGTCAAGCGCCTTGCCGACAATGTCCCAGCAAGCCATTTCCAAGCCGCTGAAAACACCCTGAACCGTGGCATCCGGCCGGTGCGTAAAGCCCGATCCATGCACTTGACGCCAGAATTGCTCTATCCGGTCGGGTGCTTCACCCTGCAGATAGCGGGCGAACATATCCTCTGCCATATGGCAGATCACCTCTGGTGCAAAACTGGCGGCATAGATTTCGCCAACCCCGCTGATGCCGCAGGCCGTATGCAGGCGCACAAAGATAAAATACCGCCCGCCAAAGCCCGGTGGCGGCGTTCCGACGATAAAGGTTTCGAGTGTTTCAAGGCGCATTGGCATGGTCCGGAATATCTGGTGGCTGGGCCTGGATTTGGTTCCAGGGATCTTGTCACATGTCTGAAGCTGTTGTCTCTGTCGGGTGTCTGGCGCGCGCAAATGTGAATANGCAGACCCCCATGCTAGCTGCCATTTACTGTCGTTGTCAGCTAAAGTGATGTCATTGATGCCTCGTATTGTGCTGCGCCACGCGAGGCAAAGAGAGACGACAGGAATTGAAAAAGGCAACTGAGCTATGTTGAAGGCATCACTGGATTTTGCACGGCGCCATATTGTGCTGTTCGGGGCAACGAAATTTGCCGCCGGGCTGATCATTGGTTTTGGTCTTGGCGTTTATTTTTTGCCAATCCTGACTGCCGAGGAGGGGCTTGACGAGGCCGCACTGGCCAGTCTGCAGACGAGTATCGAGCGTAGCGGCACCTTTCAGCGTGACCTGCCGGGATCNGATGCATTCCATTGGGGCGAGGGCACCATCATGGTCAGCCGCGACAGGATCTGGCTGGATGGTGCGATCGCGCCAGGGCCCGATTACCGGCTGTATCNGATNCCGTCATTTGCCGATGACGAGGCAAGCTTTCTTGCGATCAAGGATCGCGCGGTCCAGATTGCTGAAATTAACGCTTTCACCAATTTCAGCGTGATGGTTCCGGCGCATGTGGATGTTAGCGCTTTTCCGGCTGTTCTGATATGGTGCGAGGCATTCGGCGAGTTCATTACGGCGGCCGAACTGTCCTGACCTGCAGCATATCACCNGGAGACATAGATGGCCGGCGCNGAGCCACAAATCGACTTGCAGAATTTTAGTATTCCACCCGCCGGCAGTCTCGACATGGATGATCTGATCGATCTTTACGAGTCGATTCGGCCATGGTTGCCCACCCCGCGTCCTGCTGACACCCGCCGGGCAGACCGGATGGGGGCGGTACTGGNCCATGTGGATGCGCTGCTGCTNGACGGATTTGGCGTTCTNAATGTGGGCTGGGATCCGATCGACGGTATTCATGAATTTCTGGAAACGGCAGCAGCGCGTGGCGTGGCGTTGATGGTGCTGACCAATGGCGCGGGTCAGAGGGCTGACGCTACATGGCAGAAATATCGGGGATGGGACCTGCCGCTGGCCCGCAACCAGGTTGTATCCAGCCGGGACGCGCTGGCGGCAGAGATTGACAGGCTTGCTGCTGGCAAACGGCTTGGCGTGATTGGTGCGGGGGTGCGCCCATTTGGCAGGCCGGATGAGTTGACGATGAATGATCCGGACAGATTATTTGCCGAGGCGGAGTGTTTTGCTTTTCTGGGCAGTGGCGATTGGCAGGAAGCGGATCAGAGCCGCCTGGAATCCGCCCTGCGCCAGCCCGGCCGCGCCTTGTTTGTTGCCAATCCGGATATTGGTGCGCCGCTGGATGGCCAGTTTTCAACCGAGCCAGGCTATTGGGCGGTGCGCGCGATGCAGGCTACNGGTATCCGCCCGCAATGGTTTGGCAAACCGCATCCAGTAGCCTTTGACATTGCGCTAGCGCAGTTGCAGCAGGTCTATGATCGGCCGTTTGCGCGGGATCGCGTGGCGATGGTCGGCGACAGTNTGCATACGGATGTGCTGGGGGCTTCCGCGGCTGGCTTGCAGTCGGTTCTGCTGACGGATTATGGTCTGTTCAGAGATGGGGGCGCCGAGGCGATGATTCGCCGTTGCGGAATCGCCCCTGACTGGATGATTGCCCGTCTGTGATGGCCTGTCCAAGCAGCGGGGCGAACAACCGGCCTTGCATGAAGGGAAACNAATGCTGATCCGCAGATTGATATTTGACGCCATTGAATGCCAGTGCCGTATCGGCGCCTATGATCATGAAAGACTTGGCCCGCAGAGGGTGGTGATTGATATTGAACTCGAGCTCAGCGCCGAAACCGAGCCCGGNCGGGACCATCTTGATGACACTCTGAATTATGATCTGGTGCGCGACACGGTGCTGCACATTGCACAGTCACAGCATTTTGACCTTCAGGAAACGCTGGCGCGCGCATTGTTCGATTCTCTTGCAGNCATGCCGTCTGTGACGGGTCTGCGCGTGCGGACGGCCAAACCTGATGCCTATGCAGATTGCAGACAGGTGGCCTATGAGCTGGATAGTCGCGCGTCCGCTTACCGGGTCNACCCGTGATGGATCCATATGTGATGCGATGACAGCTGCCGATGTTTGAAGATGCCGCACATCTAAATGACTATTACAGATCGCGTCAGGGCCGNCATGTGGCCAAGCGGCTGCGCCGTCATATCGCGGATTTCTGGAGCAAGGCACCAAATGCCTGTAATGCTGTTATCGGTTACGGGNCCCCGGTTCTGCGTGCCGAGGACTCACCGGCACATAGTGTTTTTATGCCGGCGCGGCTCGGCACCGAACGCTGGCCGTTCAAGGGCGCAGGTCGCGCGACGCTGGCAGACTGCCACGCATTACCGCTCCAGAATGTGCAACTGGACAGGGTTCTGGCNCTGCATGCGCTGGAATTTGANCCTGATCCACGACATTTTCTCGAAGAATGCTGGCGCGTTCTTGATGGTGCAGGNCGGCTTATGGTGATGGTNCCTAACCGCACCGGTCTCTGGGCGCGGGCCGAGCGCACCCCCTTTGGCCACGGGCGTCCCTTTTCACGCCGCCAGCTGCGCCACCTCCTTGCAGAAAGCGGGTTTGAGGTACGCCGTGCAGGCACGGTACTGTTCATGCCGCCGGTTGAAATGGGGCTGGTCCTGAGGTTTGGGTCTCAGCTTGAACAGATTGGCAATAGATGGTCACCCGGGGTTGGCGGCGTNCTGTGTATCGAGGCTGAAAAGATGCTCTATGCGCCGTCTGGAAACGTACAGCGCCGTGCCCGCAANCTCGGGGTCAAGGCGGCCGGACTTGCNACCCGCCCGACAAGTGCGATGAACCGCATCGCATCCGCGCCTTTCAAGGNTGACGGGACCTGAGAAAAGGNGAATGATCNGATCACGGATCAACANGCAGCCATACAGCCAATGATCTGTGGCGCGGNCAAGGGTCAGTCTGCTATAGAAAATGTCTTATTGATCGCACAGATGTACAGGACAGACGCAAAATGACCGGGACGTTGCATGATGTGCGCGCAGCCATAGACCAGATCGATGATGAATTGCTGGATTTGATCTGTCGCAGGATGGCCCTGTCTGCCGAGGTTGCAAAGGCAAAATCCGGTGCGGTGACCTACCGTCCCGGGCGCGAGGCCGAGGTGTTCACACGGCTGGCTGCGCGCGTGCCNGATCTTCCCGCTGGCGTTACACGCAATATCTGGCGGCAGATCATGACTGCCAGCAGCGCCGCGCAGGACCGCAGCATAACCGTTGCTGCCCTTGCCAAGGCAATGCCTGCGGCGGCCTGGCATTTCGGGGGACAGCTGTCTGTAACCTCATGTCAGACAATGTCAGCGGTCGCAGATGCGATGACNGCAGGGGCGCAATATGCGCTGGCGCCAGTCTCTGACAGCGANGCGGTCGCCCGCTGGCTGATGGCGGATACGGCCTGCCACATTATTGCGGTTACGCCTTTTGCGTCTTTTGTGGATGACGGAGACAGCCTGCCACGCTGCTATCTCATNGGCCGGGAACCGGCGGATGCGGTGGCAGATGAGACAACGCTGGTTGCCTGTATGACGGATGGCAGCCCTCGCATTGATATGCTGGCCGGCCGGGTGGATGACCCGCTGGCCAATTATGCATCCCCGGCACGCGTTGTCGGCGTCATTGCCACGCCCGCCAAGACAGACTAGAAGCACCCGATGACTGTGATTTATGAAAAGATAGCCATTATTGGCGTTGGACTGATCGGGGCATCNATCGCGCTTGCTGTNCGGCGTGCAAATCTGGCGNCNCATATCGTTGGNTGTGATGNCGACGAANCAGCTGTGGATACGNTGCGCGATCTCGNANTTGTNGATGAAGCNGTGACAGACCCGGTGGNAGCNGTTGCCGANGCCGATCTTGTGATCATGGCTGTGCCTGTTGGCGCCATGGGNGGACTGGCNGCCAGTATTGTGCCCGCGATGAAGCCGGGCGCGGTACTCACAGACACGGGATCAACAAAAAGGTCCGTGCTGCGTGACGTGGATCCGGTGGTGACCGCAAATATCCACTGGCTGCCATCCCATCCACTGGCAGGCACCGAGCATTCGGGACCAAAGGCGGGCCATGCGCATCTGTTTGACGAGCGCTACTGGATTGTGCTGCCGCGTNAGGTNCCGGAAGANGTGGTGGTGCGCTTTGAGACGTTTGNTGCCGGTCTNGGGTCGGTCACTGANCGGATGGATGCTGACTATCATGACAAGGTGCTTGCCCTGACATCGCACCTGCCTCACCTGATCGCNTATACGATTGTCAGCACGGCTGTAGATCTGGAATCNCANCTCAAAAATGATGTCATTCGGTTTTCGGCATCCGGCTTTCGAGACTTTACACGAATCGCCGCTTCCGACCCGGTGATGTGGCGTGATGTCTTCATCAATAATGATGCGGCCGTTCTTGAAATGCTGCAGCGCTTTTCCGAAGACCTGTCCTATCTTCAGCGCGCCATTCGATGGGGCGAGAAAGACAAGCTGGAATCCCTGTTTACCCGCACCCGTGAAATCCGCCGCTCAATCATTGATGCCGGTCAGGACTGACCGTCCGCTTCAAATCCGCACCGTTTCGGCCAGATATTTGGCATATTCGCGAATAAGCAGGCGCAGCATGGCACGGTCATGCCACCAGCCATCGATACGCAGATCATCCGGATAGACCGGATATTGATACAGATTAAATTCAGGCATCTCGTTGGCAAAGACCAACAGCGCGCGCGGCATGTGGTAATTGGCGGTGACCAGGCGCAACGAGCGCATATTGTTATCAATCGCCCAGCGGCGTGCAACGCGGGCATTGCCGCGCGTGTCCTTGGCAACGAAATCCAGCTCAACACAACAGAACAGGGCGTTGATCTCGCGNTCGTCCAGGTCAAGCTGCTGCACCAGCACCGCCCGGCTTACCCCGTCACCAACGCCGGAAATCAGCATCTTGCCCGCAATACCATCGGTCAGAAGCTGCAGGCCGTCATCGAGGCGCTGCTGCCCGCCTGTCATAACCACTATGCCATCCGTATATTGCAGCTGTTTGCCGGAGGCGCTTGGCAGCGTCAGGACAAAATGCTGCAAGCCTGACAGCAACATGGCCACAGCAAGNCACAGATAAATCACCACATAACGCAATGACCGTGACAGGTCGGGGGCCGGCCTGTCTTTGCCCGACCTGTCTTTGCCCGGCATCATGCCGCCTGATGTCTGTTCTTTATTTGTGGCCATGGTTCCGTGCGACCATTTTCCCATTTCTTCCAAGCGGCCCGGCATAATCAGCCGAACGGCCTGCCCCTTTATCTGCACAGGCCTCTATTTGCGCCGGGCGTAGAATAGCATGAAACGGGCGTTTGATTCAGGAAATCCGAACCATGGCAACTTCCAAAGCGCCAACGGAAAGCCCCCTTTTCTGATTCTGTCATTTGTGTAACCTTCGACAAGGTCATGACGGCATGGCCATAACAGAACGGACCCGACTGATGTTGCTCACCTGCCCCAATTGCGAAACGGTCTTTCGCGTTGACAGAGACAGCATTGGCGACACCGGCAAATCCGTCCGCTGTTCGGTTTGCGCGCATATCTGGAAAGCCTTTCCGCCAATGCTGGCGCCCGAAGAGACCAGGGGCGAAGTGCAGGCGGCCCTGCGCACAATTCTGTTACCGCTACTGGTGCTGATTATGCTTGTGGGAATTGGTGCCGGGTCGGTGATGCAGCGCTCGACAGTGACCGCCTATCTGCCGGCCCTGCTGCCAGTCTATGAAAAGCTTGGCCTGCCAGTGATGCCCAGGATCGACCAGTTGGAGATTGTTGACCTCACAGCTGAATATGCCGGCGATACGCTGCGATTGCGCGGGCGCCTGTTCAACAGGGCGGCATTTTTTGCGCATGCACCGATGCTGGAGGTGACAGTATCCTCTGAAACAGGGGATGCGTTGTTGCGACAGGTGATTGGTCCTGATGGCACTNTGATCAGGCCAGCATCAACAGTGCCGTTTTTTGTCCAGCTTGTTATTGATGATGTGCCCGAGCCGACGGTAACCGTCATCATGCTGGATGATCTGGCGCAACGCTGATCCGGCTTCATCTGCCATCTGTCATGGCGGCAAGGCCATACCCGCATGGTCAGACTGTCAATCAAGCGCCGGGATGCTCTCCTCGGCNAATAGCTCAGAAACAGTGCGCTGGCGGCGCAACAGATGGCACGNACCGTCCAGAACCATCACTTCGCCTGCAGGCGGGCGNGTGTTGTAGCTTGANGCCATAACAGCACCATAGGCACCTGCCGACATCACTGCCAGCGTGTCGCCAGCATCAAGTNACGGCATCATCCNGTCCTGGCCAAGATAGTCGCCTGTCTCACAGACAGGCCCGACCACATCCGCAGGACCGATATCTGCACCATAGTCGCCCACAGCCTGAATGGTATGATGGGCTTCATATAAAGTCGGGCGCAGCAGATCATTCATCGCAGCATCGACGATGACAAATCGCTTGTTGTCACCATCCTTCACATAGATCACCTGCGTCAGCAGCACCCCGTTATTGGCCATGATGGACCGCCCCGGCTCAAACCCCAGCTTGAAGCCGCTATCGGCAAAAAGCTGCGAAATAAGCGCACCATAGGCAGCAAAATCACAGGGTGTTCCGCCATCATAATCAACGCCGATACCCCCACCAAGATCCAGCCCCGGCACATCCAGCCCTTCATCGCGCAGCGCTGCTCCAAAGGCGAGCAGGGCGCTGTAGGCGCGCTCAAACGGATCAAGGCTGGTTATCTGCGATCCGATA